>JBEDDQ010000089.1:0-7063 GCA_041176185.1 Armatimonadota bacterium
AAAACAAGCGTGGAACCCTATCGGGGACCACGCTTGCTAAAACTAACCCCGCACGTTAGCGATTGACCGCACCTACCAGAAAAGCGGTGGCAATCCAAGCTATCGCAATAATACGAGTGTAATTGGACATGATGTCGTCAAAGCCCGCTTTACCACGGAACGACCCACCAGGCGTGTTCTGCACACCTGAGCCAAAGCCTTCGCTCTTAGGGTTCTGCACGACTACCACAAATATGAGGGCAATCGACAAAAGAAACAAGACAATCGTCAGTAACGCAACGAGAATCGACATGACTAGCTGCCGTCTCCATCAGACTTCTTGTCTTCCGGCTTCTCTTCGTCGATAACTGACTTCTTGAACTCGCGAATTCCTTCGCCAAGTCCCTTTGCCAGTTGGGGAATCTTTGTACCGCCAAACAGAACCAAGAAGACAACCGCAGCGATTGCCCAACCTTCCCATCCTGTCCAATATGCTACTGTCATTACCGTAATCCTCCGCACTTTCGTGCTGTAGTACTATGCTACCTCATCCGATGTCGAGTCCGCCCGACCTTCGGCTGCGATTGCGGGTGAATCTTCTACGTCCACCGACTCGATATTATTTACAGAATCCCCACCCTCATCCGCGGGCGAATCTACGACCGGTGATTCATCAACACTTGCTACCTCGACAAAAGACACGTCTGTGTCTTCAGACAGCACAGCTGCGACATCACCTTCGACTGAACCATCGGTAACCACATCCAATGCGACAACCTCAGACTCCGCATCCGTGTCCGTCGCAATAAGCGTGCCATCTTCGGCATAAGCGTTCCCAGAGATTTCAAGCGTTTTGGATGGCGGCGCTGGCTCGAGCTGAAGTTCACCATCATGTGAATATGCATGGGAATCACTTAGCCCATATTGATCCATTGGCTCGTGATAAGTCGATGAATCCGTATAGTTGGAATACGAACCATAGTTGTAGTTTGTATCCATCGAGATGTGCTGATCCAAATCAAGCGCTTTCGTCATGTCCCCGGACATCTTCTTAAGCTCGCGCATAGCCTGACCAATTTGGCGGCCGATCTCAGGGAGCTTTTGCGGGCCGAAAACCAGCAAAGCGATGACCATAACGATGATCAGTGTCTGTGTACCAATAATGCCTAAAACCATATTTGTTAACTCGAATACGCATATTATCGTGGAATCGTTCCCACAAGCCATCTGTGATTGTCGGCTTGACACTACGAAAGAAGTATAGTAACATCCACTCGCTATCTGCCCAGATGGTGAAATGGTAGACACGCTGGTTTCAGGTACCAGTGCCGAAAGGCGTGCGAGTTCGACTCTCGCTTTGGGCATCAACGGCGTCGGGAACGACGCCGTTTTTTCGTTTTTGGACTATTCTCACTATCTGCTGCAGGTTGAACCGCTGTTGATGACTTTGCTTCATCAAACGCCTTCTGTGTATCTGCATCCATTGCCTGTCCCAAATCCCCCTTGATCACCAGCGCGTGAGGCACTTCCCTACTTGGTAATGATTCACTCGAATGCCCAGTAGCCATGATTTTGCCATTGTAGACAATCGATGTGCTGAAACCACTATCCATAAGGAAGGCTTCTTGCAGTCCGGCCGCCGCTGCACCACGTGCCATAGCAGATGTTGTAATTACGTTTTGTGTTGCTCCAAAAACCAGTGTTCCATCCGACTTCCAACCAAAGAATGCCCGCTTACGTGGATCATTGAAGTCACTTGCAGCAGCGGTTGATATTTCACTCTTGGATCTTGCCTCACCATTGTGTACAATCCACGCTCCGGCAAGAAAACAGTCTGTGAACTCGCCATGCAGCTGACGAACACCAGCCTCACTGTTAAGTGCCTCTGCACTAAATGGAGCGACAGCGATTCTTTTGTCATTCCAGGCAACGAGAGGTCTCCCAACTAGCTTTTCGAGACGTCTGGCATCCCGGTCTTCAAAGAACGTGCCTTCGTTCTGGGAGAGAAACGGTCCGATCATAGCGTTGTCGGTACCGCGAAGCGCAGCATTCACAAAGAACGTTCCGTTCATCCCCGCCTTTCCTTCGTGCTTCTCCACGTAGGCGCCGACAGACTTTCGGCCACCATCCGGGTCACGAACGGATATTGGAACGCCTCCGGAGACGAAGACCAAAGAGATTCCATCAAACTCCCCAGAGGTAAGGGTGATCGGTGCGTTATTAATATCCGCAGTAAGCACTGCCGCAGGTACGTTTTTAGAACGCTCCTGGGCCTGCTCAAACGCCTGCTTATACTTGGTCTGAATCGTTCGCTGGATCTCAAGGACGCCAGGAGATTCCTCAGCCGGTCCATTTCTCATCGTAAAGGACATTGTGTATCCAGCTGCCTTTGCCAGAGCTACCGTCTGGGCATCAGCACTGCCAACAGGATAAGCCAGAAACGGAACTGGATGGCCAAGCTTTTCTTCCAAAATGGACTTTGAATCGACGAGTTCACGTTCCTGCACATCTCTTGGAAGGGACTTTAGGTCTCCTGGATGTGAGCATGTGTGTCCACCGATTTCCACCAAACCTGAAGCATCCAACTCTTGTAGCTGCTCCCAGGACATTTTGGGATGGCTTCCTGTCTTGTTCCCTACGAAGTCAGTATGCACAAACATCCCACTCGGAATGCTTCGCGATTTCAGGATCGGCCATGCATTGTCATAAAAGCCTTGATAGTTATCATCGAATGTCAAGACCACGGAACGTTCTGGGATTTCTTTGCCGGTTACCAGATGTTCATGAAAGTCTTTGAGAGAGAGGTAATGTGCTCCCTGTTCATCAAAGTAATCCAGTATTTCGTTAAACTCTGCAACCGTGGAATCAAAGTAAACTCCCCCTTTGCCTCGCTCAAGGACAACATCGTGAAACATCAATACTGTCACTCTTGATGCGAGTGCCTTCGGGTGTAGCGGTGCAAATACATTTGCATCGTATTTTGGTTCGGGGGTAGTTTCCGTTGATGGCGGTGGTAGCGCAATGGACTGAGTATCCGGCTGTTTTGTAGCGCTCATTTTGCTCGTACAGCCGGTTAACATCAAAGCAACAATGGCGAGATAACACAGATCTCTGAAGAGTAATCTTTGCACAAAGCCAGTTTATGGCAATTAGTCACAGCTCCAACCAGATACAGAGAACTTTTTCGTCGCTTCCGGATCGCAGACCGTCTCATCAAACTGGCCGGCTGCAACTAAAAACTTTGCATGACCATCCGCAAAGATAATGGTGCCCCCCTGCGAATGCCATTGCTTATAGTAATAGGGGTAGTACTCGTACTTCGAGCCATCCCTGTCAAACGGAGGTGCGAACCATGGAAGCATTTCGTCACGCATGATCCTTGTCGATGCGGGTTCAACGAATTGCGCCAATGTAACGACCGCGTTCCGCGTTTCCACGATATTGTTTTGGACGCTGAATCCAGCTACTGTGCTGAATGTGCAGCGTGTGAATCGGTAACTGGACCCGTAGCAATCCCAATAGGACTTCCCTTTACCTGGGATATCAGAACACCCTCCGTATTCAACAGAGCTTGGATATTCTGATGGAACCGGCCCACCATTGTCATCAGGGCACTTAAACACACCTATACTCTTTACATATGGAAACAATGAAACCTCGATACCTAGGTGACCAACCACGTTGGCAGGAGGCTGAGTGTTATAGGCATGAAAAATAGGCATCCCTTCATCGAAATCTTGCGCGTACATCATCACAGACATCCCAATCTGTCTTGCATTTGACACGCAAGTCGCTTGCCTTGCTTTTGCTCTTGCCTGGGCAAAGACGGGAAACAGTATGGCTGCCAATATTGCAATGATGGCGATCACAACAAGCAGCTCAATCAGCGTAAAGGCACGTTTCATAGTTCCTCCCGCCGACGGCAGGAGACACAGAGCCAAAAACGGCTAGCGCTTCCCTCCGCCGGTACTAACCGGATCAGGTATTTGGGGTCGGCTATTCGCCCTCTCAGCACCTCATATAGTGCTCCCCCAGCGCGTATGTTTTACCACTATCCAGGTAGAATCCGAAACGGCAAATCATTGCGAGTTGCTAATCAATATTTCGGTAAACGTTACAATACACCCTCGCTGACGTCCGCCTTCGAGCACAGAATGAAGGCCTGAAGGCCGGATGAAAAATCGGTTATTGATACTTTTGGTAATCACTCATCATCTGAATTGAAGCTTCGTTGATATCAAACCCGACGTCCAGATGACCGCTAACTTCAGAATTATGAAAAGTCAGGCGAATCTCTTTAATCGAGTATGAACTAGAATCGCGATACCTGCATGTGCACTTGTACGTTGCAACCGTGTCCGAGATTCTTGTCACAGAAATTTACTCGACGACCTTGTCATGCAGTGCACTTGTCACCAGGTAACCAACGAGGTTAGAGTCGAGCATCGGATCCCCGAAACCATGGGGCTAGAAATTGCCGACACCGTTCCGCCCAAGCGTGAACGGTTGTAAGTAGACTAGTTAAACTTAACGCCAACCCACGGCTCGCCACTATTGTGTTTCGGGATAGTGCCGGTAAACCCATCCCGGCCTACAATTCGAAATGTTTTGAAATGCGTGTCAAGAGCGGATTTGGCCAACGTATATGCATCCGACGGTCGAGCCTGCTGAATGATGTTAGTTGTCTCACGCGGATCATTCTTCATGTCATATGCTTCGTCAGACAGGCCCTCGCCGTTCCGGAAAATCAGCTTTAAGCTCGCGGTTCTAACCATCCGGGCATTTCCGTATTCGCAAATCGCTGTATCTCGCCTAGTCTCAGACATACCGTTGAGATACGGGAGCAATGAAACACCTGGGTATCGAACAGTATTTTGTCGTTGGTTCACCCCAGCCAAGTCCAGTATAGTCTCGAATTGATCACAGTGACTGACCCACGAATGACTCGTCCGTCCAGCAGCCATAGAGCCTGGCATCCGCCAAATACAAGGTACCCGAATAGATTCATCATAGAAGTTTTGTGGGACCGTACCGTTTCCTTTGTAATACAAGCCATGATGACCATTCATATGACCATGGTCTCCGGTGTAGAGAACAGCCGTATGATTCGCAATTCCAAGAGCCGTTAGGTGGTCCAAAACGCGACCCAGACTCTGATCGATCGTTTCGACAGCAGCTGCATACTGTGCCATTCTGCGCGTATGTTCCAAAGGAGGCGGCATCTTCCCTGGCAACCTCGTGGCTGAACCTGAATATCGCTCGACCTTCACAGATGTGACGGGACTCTTTGTGTAATGGTCAACTAAATGCTGTGGATGGTCAGTAAACGGGGAATGGGTATCAGTCAGACCTACAAAGAGAAAAATAGGACGTTCGTCCGATGTGTCACTTAGAAAATCTATAGCACGTGATGTAAGGAAGTCCGAGCGCTGACCAACATATGTCACATCACGCCCATTGTCGTTGAATTTGCACTGACCACGATGTGGATATTGATCTTTATTCTCGCCCACATAGAAATCGAAGCCTGGCTGATGAACCCACGATTGGCCACAGTGCCATTTTCCAACAAAGCCTGTTCGGTATCCAGCGTCATGGAGGAGCGTAGCAAGCGTCGGCATTTGGTCAGGGAGCCACTTCTTTGGATACGACTTTTCATCTATCCAGTCATGGATTCCATGCTGGCTGGGATATAGTCCTGTCCAAAACGATGCACGCGCCGGACTGCAGACAGGGCATGGGGTGTAGGCGTTTGGAAAGTAGACACCCTTCTGTACCAGTGAATCCAACGCCGGCGTCCTGAGTTCAGGCGTACCAAAACAGTTTGCAGCCCAGGGTCCATGGTCATCTGTCAGAAAAACAACAATGTTTGGTCGCATAGTACTAGTTAAGCCTTATCGAAGGCCGGCATACTGGACATCCCGATAGAAGCCAGAAGTCTAATGCCGTATTCAAGTGCACCGTCTCCAAAGTCATATTTCGGAGTATGGAGATGGTAAGGACAATCAGTTCCAAGGCGAAGCATTGCTCCCGGTACATGCTCCAGATAATGTGCAAAGTCCTCTGCCCCCATTGTAGGTTCATCTAACCAGGTTACTGTTCCAGCAACGCTTGGTTGAGTAACGTATCCAGCAATGTGATTGATAACTGCGTTGTTGTTTACAACAGGAGGTGTACCGATTTTCCATTTGGTTTGCACTGAGACACCATGTGCATTACCAATTGATTCAACGACACTGTCAATGCGTGCCATCAGATATGAACGTGTGTCGTGCTTAAGCGTACGCAATGTTCCGGCAATAGAAGCTGTATCAGGGATGATATTGCGGGCTGTTCCCGCATGAAACATCGTCACGGAAATCACCGCGCTATCAACGGGACTTACGTTTCGACTAACCAGCTGCTGTAAGTTTATGACCATTGCAGCAGCTGCAAGTATCGGGTCTTTTGCGAGATGCGGATATGCAGCGTGGGAGCCACTGCCCATGATTGTCACTTCGAACGTGTCTGATGACGCCATCGCCGAGCCGTGCTTGAGTCCAACTGTTCCTACGGGTAAATCTGGCCAGCCGTGAGACATCACGATAGCGTCCACTCCATCGAGTCCACCGCCGTTTATGACTGATGTAGCTCCGGAAACGGTTTCCTCTGCCGGTTGAAAGAGACAACGGACCCGGCCCTCAAATTGATCTCGCACTTGCTGTAATGTCAGTGCAACACCGACAAGGGTCGCTGAGTGCCCATCGTGCCCGCACGCATGCATCACTCCCGGGACTTTACTTGCATACGCTACATCGGATGTTTCCTGTATGGGTAGCGCATCCATATCTGCACGAATCCCCCAGCACTTACCGCCTGGCCGACCTTCGATGGTACACATCATTCCGTGCATACCACCAAGGTCAGTCACAACAGATATGCCATGAGCTTCGAGAACTGATTGAATCCGACGGGCTGTATGCTGTTCATCTCCAGATAGCTCAGGATTGCGATGTAAGTCATGCCGCAATTCTGTCGCGATTGGCAATGCGAAAGCAACAGCCTCGTCGAATGTCATGTTAGGCCCCTGGACGGCGAATCATCT
>JBEDDQ010000090.1:0-3639 GCA_041176185.1 Armatimonadota bacterium
CACAGGGTTTGACCACAGACCGGACATCCAAGCCTTCTAACTACCCGATTTCAAGCCCCGAATGCGACGCTGAATTACACCCAAGCGATATACTGCTCCCCGATGAACACCTCTGTGCAAACCGATGAAACACCACGCTACCCCTTCCAGGAAATCGAGCGTACGTGGCAAAAGCGCTGGGCCGATGCCGACATCTACAAAGTCGATACGGATTCCAGCAAGCCAAAGTTCTACACATTGGTGATGTTCCCGTACCCGAGTGGAAGCGGTCTTCATGTTGGGCACGGAAAGAACTACATCCCCGGGGATGTCCTAGCGCGCCATATGCGGATGAAGGGCTATAACGTCCTCAATCCGATGGGCTGGGATGCATTCGGACAGCCAGCCGAGCAGGATGCTATCAAGCGCGGTGTCAACCCACGGATGGTCGTTCCACAGCTCGCCGCTGAATACCGCCGCCAACTCGAGACCCTCGGCGTTTCCTACGACTGGTCACGCGAGATCAATTCGACTGACCCAGCTTACTACAAGTGGAATCAGTGGGCCTTCCTCCTCCTCCTCGAACGTGGGCTTGCCTACCGTGACAACGCACCCGTCAACTGGTGCGTCAATGAAAGCACCGTCCTCGCCAACGAAGAAGTCGTGGATGGCAAGTGCTGGCGCTGTGATGGCCCCGTTGTTCAAAAGCCTCTTCCACAGTGGAAATTTAGAATTACCGCCTACGCCGATAAGCTCATCGCGGGACTCGACACAATTAACTGGCCCGAAGGCGTAAAAACCCAGCAGCGTGAGTGGATTGGCCGCTCCGAAGGCGCCGAAGTCGACTTTGCGGTCTGCGGCAATACTTCGGCAAACATCACCGTCTTCACCACCCGCCCGGACACCCTCTGGGGCGCCACATTCCTCGTACTGGCACCGGAACACCCGCTGGTCGCTGACATTACGACCGACGACCAAAAGTCCGCTGTCAATGACTATATTGATGCAGCAAGCCGTGCATCCGAGCAGGACCGTACGGCCGAGAACCGCCCGAAGACGGGTGTCTTTACCGGAGCCTACGCAAAGAACCCAGTCAATGGCGAAGATATCCCAATCTGGATCGCCGACTATGTCCTCACCGGCTACGGAACCGGCGCCATCATGGCCGTCCCCGCACACGATCAGCGCGACTTTGACTTTGCAAAAGCCATGGGGCTGGCGATTCGCCTTGTGTACCGTGAATCCGATGACCAAACGGATGACGCCATCACCGCAGCCTTCGCCGAAGGCGGAACCCTCCGCGCTGATATCGGTGCCCCGGAAAGCATCGTCGGTCTCCCGAACGACAAATACACAACCGTCCCCAAAGTCCTCGATGCAATCGCGGATCAAGGCTACGCACGCAAACGCGTCAACTACCGCCTCCGCGACTGGCTGGTCTCCCGTCAACGCTACTGGGGTACCCCAATCCCAATCATCCACTGCCCAGCCTGCGGAATCGTCCCGGTTCCTGTCGACCAGCTTCCGGTTCTCCTACCGGATGTCGAAAACTACAAACCAGGCAACGATGGCCGCTCGCCACTCGCATCCATTCCCGAGTTTGTCAACTGCACCTGCCCGACCTGTGGCGGCGCCGCAGAGCGCGAAACCGACACAATGGCCGGCTCCGTCGACTCCAGCTGGTACTTCCTACGCTTTACCAGCCCGGATTGCACTACCGGTGCATGGGACCGCGCAGCCGCAGACTACTGGATGCCCGTCGACCTCTACCTCGGTGGACGCGAACACGCCGTCGGACACCTTCTCTACTGCCGCTTCTTCACCAAGGTCTTTCACGATGCTGGCCTCCTGACCGCGGATGAGCCCGCTTATGCCCTCCGCAACCAGGGGATGCTCCTCGCTGAGTCCTTTGTCGAAAAGGAACATGGCCACCCGGTCAAACCGGATGAGCTGCACAAGTACAGCCCGGACCAGCTCGAAAAGCAGTGGCTAAAAATGTCCAAGTCCAAGGGAAATGCCGTCACACCCGATGACATGGCAGATTCCTACGGCGCCGATGCCCTTCGCCTCTATATCTGCTTCGAAGCCCCCTTTGAAGATACGATTCAGTGGTCAGAAGAGCGGATGTCCGGAACGTTCCGCTTCCTCTCACGTAGCTGGGATGTCATCCAGTCCATCGCAGGAACCGTACAGGATGCATCCGCTGACCATGCCGATGCACGCTCAGTGAGGCGTAAAGTCCACCAGACGATTGCAAAAGTGAGCACTGCTATCGCTGACCTCCGCATGAACACAGTCGTCAGTTCTCTGATGATCCTTCAGGATGTCATCCGGAAATTTGTGACCGCCGGAGGGGCATCCCACCCCGCAGCGCGCGAAGCCGCCGAGGCCTTTACGCTTCTCCTGGCGCCCCTTGCACCGCACACAGCGGATGCCATGTGGGAGCTGCTCGGACACACAAACACGTTCACCATTACCGAGGCATGGCCGGAATCTGACCCTGAAGTGGCCGCTGAAGATGAAGTCACCGTCGTCGTTCAGGTCAATGGCAAGCTGCGTGACAAACTCACGCTACCAGCTGGTGTCGATAATGCATCCACGGAAGCCGCCGCGATGGCACTACCCAAAATCGTGGCTGAACTAGATGGCAAAACCATCCGGAAAGTCATCGTCGTCCCCGACAAGCTGGTCAATATCGTAGCCGGCTAGGCCATAATCATTATCATGCCGATGCTCCTCGACCCGCGTAACCATAATCCCAACACTCTGCTACGCGGATCGGGGCATGCTAAACAGCACTGCGGCATCTATAAGTCCATCCCACTCGCCACACTCCCAAACTGGGGGATTAGCGCGTGGGACATTCCACTCCTTGATGTGTCGATAACCGCCGATGGCATCCCAGTACCTATTGGTGACCGAATCTGGCGTCCAAGCCACGTCACCCGTAATGGCTTCGAGCCAGACTCGGCAATACAGCTCACAGAACAGACATTTGTGGATGACCGTGGCGTCGCAATTTGCGCCCTCCAGCTCAGAAATGCAGGCGACTACAGCATTCGCATCAATGTCAACCCACATTGGAACCATTCGCATCCCCAGCACCCCGTGCGGGTGAGTAATCCCCCCGGGGATGATCTTGAGCAAGTCCTTCCACGCGATTGCAGGATTGATTATGTCTTTGCGTGTACCTGGGATCCGGCACACACACAGGATGTCATCAATCGTCCCGCCGCAGACAACGACCCGGCTTCACGCCAGGCGGATGCATTTACCACCTGGTACGCGGACAACGCTCCACTCTTGTCATCCACCAATCCTTGGCTGGATTTCGCCTGGGCTTTTGGGCACTACCTCCGCTGGGCGGCTCCGGAAACCGGACACCCACGTGTTCCATTCACCAAAGTCGAAGATCTCTTTGATGATGGAGCCTATGGCATCCCGAAAACCATTACGCCGCAGACACCGGATGACATCCTTGCCAGTACATTCAATGTAACGAGTGATCTATCGGGGATTTCTGTAAACCCAATCACCGATGCCTTACCGGTAGCCATTTGCATAAGCGACATTCTCATCGGGAGAAACCGTTACTCCTTCGTTTGGGACAGCCCAGCGGTTCCAGATGACCATTTTGATGATGGTGACAAGGGCTTTACC
>JBEDDQ010000091.1:0-2679 GCA_041176185.1 Armatimonadota bacterium
TACGAAAACGGTTCTGATTGCAGGTGGCGTAGGAGCTTTTGCTCCGCGCAGGCTAGAACTCGATGGCATCTCGGACCTTGAAGGCAAGGGTGTACATTACTTTGTCACGGACACAGAGCGCTTCCGTGGACGCCGGATCGTGATTGTGGGCGGCGGAGACTCAGCCTTTGACTGGTCACTTGCACTGGGTGAAATCGCTGCGAGCTGTGTCCAGATCCACCGTTCTGCCACATTCCGTGCACACGAAGACACTGTTTCCAAAGTCCAAAGTGGCGGCAAGGTAGACATCCGAACGTTCCATGAGCTCCGCGCAGTGCATGGAACCGACTGCCTCGAGGCGGTCACAGTGGTAGATACACAATCGGGTGAGGAGATGCAGCTCGTCTGCGATGATGTCATCCTTACGCTCGGCTTTTTGAGTAACCTAGGTCCTATCAAAGAGTGGGGTCTTGAGCTGCAGAAAAACCAAATCGTGGTGAACGCACACCAGGAAACCAACCTCCCAGGTGTATTTGCCGCGGGTGACATTTGTACCTATGATGGCAAATTGAAGCTGATTGTTACCGGAGTGGCCGAGGCTGCGACCGCTGCGAATTTCGCAAAAACGACGATTGATCCAACGGCAAAAGCCTTCCCTGGACACTCATCGGATATGAAATAGCCAACTCAGGAGTGGAATTCTCCACAATGGCTGTCCCAAGACGTATCGTTACCCTTGTTGGCTGGGAGGTTTCTCCTAATCATTCTAGCCATAACCGATACCTAATCTGGCACCTGCTATTGGATGGTTATAACCCTGTTATAAGCTTTGAATTAGTTGATAATTTAATACTTGTATCGTCAAGTAACGAAGGAATCAACGCATACGTTGCCAGATAGGAACGGGACATTTCCGTCTGGCTGTCCTATTTATGGACTTAAGAGGTGAATATCAACTTATTAAGCGTTGATTTAATGTTGATGTGGTCGGTATAGGCTAAAAGGCGGATGCATGTTTGCGTTTCTCCCCGTACAATGACGACACACCGTCACAGTTTTACATAGCTATGATGGAAGAACCGTTCCAATGTCATCACAACCGCCGCCGAGTATAAAACAGCTGGATGAATGGTCGCTTGCCTACGCATCGAACCGCGACCCAGCAATACGGGAGAAGCTTGTACGTGGACATCAGCGCCTCGTACGCGCGCTGGCATCCCGGTTTCGAAACTCCGGTGAACCCCTCGATGACTTAATCCAAGTTGGCAACATCGGCCTTATCAATGCCGTTGACCGCTTCGAACCGAGTCATGGCACCCGATTCTCTACCTACGCAGCTCCGAACATCCTCGGCGAAATCCGCCGCTACTTCCGCGATAAGACCGTAAGCGTACGTGTCCCCCGCTGGATGCAGGAGATGAACGTAACGGCAAAGCGTGTAACCGCCACGATGACAAGTGAGCTTGGGCGGGCACCAAGTGTGGTAGAGGTTGCAGCACGGATGAATGTATCCGAGGCACACCTCAGGGAAGCAATCGCGGCACACGAGAGCACAAAGCTGGTCTCACTTGATGCAGTCCTACAGGGAAGCGATCCATCCGTTGACACCACGCTCAAAGAGCTGATCGGGGCCATCGATTCCGAAATGGCCAATATCGAGGAGTTCGCAGATCTCCGTGCTGCCCTCTCGAGACTTTCGGAGCGCGAACGCATCATTATCGAGCTTCGCTTCTTCGATGAAGAAACACAGGCGGTAATCGCGGGCAAGCTTGGTATCTCACAGATGCATGTCAGCCGGATTCAATCCAAAGCCCTCGCACGTTTGAGGGAAGTGATGAAGTCCAATGACATCGATGGGTACCTGACTGTATCCTAAGGGATGCCCCTCGCCCGTCGAACTCCATCGCATTACCTAGGTCAAATCCTCACCCGAACACTGATTGCGTTTCTCTGCATCGCGGCACTCGTCAAACCCGTCGCTTCGGCAGTGCCATCCGTAGCGTACACCGTTGCGATCACCAAACCAGCAGCCGCAACGCTTTCGGTCACGATGACCTTTACACCTACGACAGCCGATTCCATCGATGTCTGCATCCCCAAATGGAGCCCCGGCTGGTACGTCCTCCTCAACACACCGGACAACATCACGGGAGTCACGGCTGCACAGGATAGCGCTCCACTTAACCTTTCTCATCCAACGGCTGCGCAATGGACCCTGACGCCCGTCCCAGGAAAGCCAGTTACGGTGCATTACACCGTGAAGACAGAGACCAAAGGCCTAGGCTTCTTCCATGCTGCGATCTCAGAAAACCATGCCTTCATTCCTGGCACCACAACCCTGATGTACATCAAGGGCGAAGAACAAAAGCCCTGCTCCGTACTCTACAAGGTCCCGATGGGCTGGCATGTGGCATCCCCGAATCACGCGGTCCCCGGGGTCCGTAATATGTTCGATGCCCCAAGCTACGACCACCTCGCCGATCACCCGGCAGACCTCGGCGCCGTTGAGCTCGCGGAAGATACCATCGATGGCAATACACTTGCCGTCACCGTCGTCGGCGCGCCTGCCGGTACCGCGCAGCGCTGGCTGAACGCACTTACCCGTATATGGAATGCAGCGACACGCGCTTTCGGTGAGGCTCCCGCGAACCGCTATACATTTCAGCTGCGCTTCTCTGACTACGATGGCTTCTATGGCGG
>JBEDDQ010000092.1:0-3614 GCA_041176185.1 Armatimonadota bacterium
GCAGGCGGTGTGCTAACATACGCCATCCCCAAGCGCTGCAAAGTCGCATCCAACCGGAAAGAGAATGAGCATTTGAATCGACAGGATTTGGCAAATCTGCTGCGCTGTCCCGAGACGGGAAACCCGCTGACCGGCTGGAATGGCATCGATGACCAGGCAACCCTTCGCACGGCTTGCGGTCGAACGTACCAGGTTGTGGATGGTATACCAAATCTGCTTCCGGATGCCTTGCGCTCGGATGAGACGCCGGAAGATCCAACGCTGCGTGAGAAGCGTAGCGAGATGGCGGCGCGGGATGCGCAGGTCGGTAGCTACGACAAAATGATGGGACTAAAGCTGTTCACAAGCATCGAGGTTCCAAAGACACTGTCCTTCCTCGACCTGCGGCCAGCACACATTATGCTTGAGGGCGGTTGTGGAACGGGGCGGATGACACCGGCATTTGTGGATGCCTGTTCAGCGATGGTCTGTGTGGACTTCTCCCGCGAATCGCTGAGAGTGGCAAAGACCAAGCTCAGTCCAGCGCAGCTGGAAAAGGTCATTTTCGTCCAGGCTGATTTATCGATGCTACCGCTGGCATCCGATACCTTCGACCGCGTAGGCAGCTTTGGTGTCTATGAGCACATCCCGACGGCAGCGACGCGTGCTGGAGCGATTGAGCACATGGCACGGGTTTGCAAGAGCAAGGCGGCGGGTGGGCGGTTCGCGATGTCCGCTTATCGCTGGGGATTTCCACAATCGATGTTCAGTGAGCGGGAAGGCCACCACGGCGGAGGCATCTACTTTATCCGCCTGACACAAAATGAGCTGCGGGCTGACATGGAAGCCCACTTTAAGGTAGAGGGATTCACAGAATCCTTGCTGTATTATCACCTCGCATGGGGGCATAAGAAATAGATGAGTGGCGCATACACACCCGGACTTACCGTCAGTGCACGGACTACCATTGTCAAAACGCGACGCTTGCCGCTGAAAGGTACCGTTCTCTCAACCACGGGTACGTGGGTATCCCCGGCCGATAAGGTCGCGCGGGCTGAGCTCCCTGGCATCATGCAACCCATCAAGGTCGCAAACAAGCTTGGCATCGAACCAAGCGAAGTCCCGGCACTCCTCACCGTCAAGGTCGGAGACAAAGTAACGCGTGGCGATATTGTTGCGGTCACCAAGGGTATGTGGGGCTTGTTCAAGTCCGAGTGCAAGTCAAACACAACCGGCACGGTTGAGCTGATTTCAAACATCACTGGAAATGTCGGCGTCCGCGAAGCCCCAACGCCTATCGAAGTGGATGCCTACATTCCAGGGAAGATCATCGAAGTCCTTGATGGCGAAGGTGTTGTCATCGAAGCTCACGGCGCGCTCATTCAGGGTATTTTCGGGATTGGCGGTGAGCGGCGTGGTGAAATCATGATGATTACATCCGGGCCAGACCAACCGATAACCGCAGACATGATTACATCGGCGCATGCCGGCAAAATCATTGTTGGCGGGTCCAACCTCAGCGGCGATGCCCTGCGTAAAGCACACGAGCTTGGTGTCACAGGAATCGTTGTCGGTGGAATCGTTGACAAAGATCTCGTCGATTACCTTGGCTACGATATCGGCGTTGCAATCACTGGCCATGAAGACATCCCGCTCACACTTGTGTTGACCGAGGGCTTTGGCACGATTGCGATGGCAGGTCGGACGTTCAATCTCCTGAAATCACTCGTTGGAAAAACAGCGAGTATCTGCGGAGCCACCCAAATCCGTGCAGGTGTTATCCGCCCGGAAGTCATCGTCGCAGATGACACCGAAAATGCAGGTGGCACAGCAGCGGATGAGGTTGTCCCGAGCTTTTCGCTTGAGCCTGGCACGAATATCCGCATTATCCGTGAGCCTTACTTTGGACTCCTCGCGACCGTCACGGCACTGCCACATCACCTCGTAACCGTAGGTTCGGGGGCTGAGGTGCGAGTCCTCGAAGCAAAATTGAACTCTACAGGCGAAATCGTGACCGTTCCACGTGCAAATGTTGAGATAGTTGCCGGTTGATACGGGTTGTGGGTAGGGTAGGCTTATATAGCGAAAGTTAACCGTTACCTCCATGTACATTCATCGTCAATTTGGCTGGTTCACAGTCTTTGCCCTCACCGCGATGGCAGTGTGGTTTGCGCTTGTCGCAGCGGTTACCCCCGGCGAGCGCGGCGAGTTTCAAAGCATTTTGCTAATCATCGCCGCGTTGCAGGTGGTTTTCTATCAGCTAACAACGATTGTCACCGAGAGCACACTCACGGTTCGCTACGGTATTGGTCTGGTCGCTTTCCGGTTTCCACTGAGTGAAATTACGCAAGTTACAGAGCGGACCGTTCCTTGGTATGCCGGCTACGGAATCCGCTGGGTTGGGGATGCGTGGTTGTTCAATGTCAGCGGCAGGGATGCCATCGAGGTGACATTTGCGAGTGGACGCAAGCTCTGGGTTGGCACGGATGACCCCGATGGTCTGGCGGCAGTCCTCCGCCAACGGATGGAAGAGCTGCGTAAGATAAGCGTGGACGCCGATAACGATGCCAGTGACGATGCATCAGCATCCGTTGAAGCAGAACCCGTTGTAGGTGAAACTACGGACGTAGATGACGCAGCTGCTGACGTTGAACCGACAGAGTCAGCGATAGACGAAGTGGAAGGTCCCCAAACGGAAACACCACTACAAACTGATTCGGAGTAATCGAAATGAACTAGAAACCCCGCGCTGTGATTCACAGGCGGGGTTTTTTATTATCGCGGATGCGTTACGCTTCGCTTGGGTACTTCAAACCCCACGGAGCGCGGATACGGTCAAGAGTACGCATGATGCCCAGCGATTCATCTAAGGAAAGGATGTCGCTCTCCAGCTTTCCAGCGCGCAGGCAGTTACCGACTTCCTCAACTTCGTAGTAGAAGCCGGTCTCGTGTGCATCAAACTCCTGAAGGTCATCCGGTTGGCCCGTGACGGACACCGTCATCTTGGTCGGGTGCCATGCGCTCGCATGCAAACGGATCTTTCCGTTGGTCCCAAGGATGGTTGCTTCCCAAGGTGTGTTCGTCGTCACAGCCGTCGAGACCAGTGCAAGCTCGCCGCCATCGTAGCCGAGGATACACGCAGCCTGCGCATCCACGCCGGTTGGCGCAGGTGTCATCATGCTCTCTATTCGCACAGGCTCGCCGAGCACAAAGGATGTAAAGCTAACGGCGTAAACGCCAACATCGAGGAGGGCGCCGCCGCCGAGCGCCGGGTCGAACAAGCGGCTTTGCGGGTTGAATGTCGCGCTGAAGCCAAAGTCGGCATAGACCATCCGGACATCGCCAATCGCTTTGGTGTCGAGCAGCTCACGAAGCTTGTGCATCAATGGGAAGAAACGGGACCACATCGCTTCCATCAGGAAAACACCCTTAGCACGTGCGGCATCCACGACTTCCTGCAGCTCAACAGCGTTGATAGTGAATGGCTTCTCGCACAGCACGTGCTTGCCATGGGCAATCGCGAGGAGACAGTGCTCTTTGTGCAAAGGGTGCGGGGTTGCGACGTAGATAACATCCACATTTGGGTCTGCACAAAGCGCCTCGTACGATCCGTATGCGGTTGGGATGTCATATTG
>JBEDDQ010000093.1:0-3816 GCA_041176185.1 Armatimonadota bacterium
TGATAAGCGTAAGCCAAGCGCTGGTTAGGCGTTTCCGATGACCACCCTACTCTGTATCCATGGTTGGCCGATGGCATCCGCAACGTTCACAAGCCTTGCGGATGCACTTCCTCACGTAAACGTCGTGTCCCCAGACCTCCCCGGGTTTGGAGGCTCATCGGATGATGGTTTCGACCACTCCTTGGATGCCTATGCTGGCTATATCTGTGAGCTTGCAGCTGCATTACCTGCTCCCATCCACTTGCTTGGTCTGTCGATGGGCGGGAAGATCGCGATGCAGATCGCGGCACGCCAACCCGCCTGGCTACAAAGCCTAATCCTCTTAGCCCCAAGCTACCCGGATGCGACTATTGTCTCTTCAGAGGCACTTGCATCACAGCTGGCTGCATTTGCCGATGTAAGTGCGTTGTCTGCGCTAGTGAGTGGGTGGGCAAGCGACACGGAACCTCTCATTGCGTGGGCACAGCTTGCAAGCCGTGATGCCTATGCGTGGTGGTTGACTAACGGCCGTCCGGCGGACATCGCGGCAGTTGTTAGAGACATAAGCGTTCCGACATTGGTCCTACACGGCGAGAATGATCCGCTACGAACGCTGGAGCTGCTGCAAAGCACGATTGTTGATAGGCTTCGCGATGCTGAACTGCAAGTGGTTGCTGGGGCATCGCACTGCATCCAGCTGGACCAACCGCGCATCACGGCAGGTATTATTCAGGACTGGATAGTACATCACGATGCCTAAAGGCTTTCTCCGCCATACGCCGGGTGGCCCGGAGGCGATAAACAGCGCATCGTTCGATGATGACATCGCAGACAACGCGCGCACCTATGTCATCGAATTCTGGTCTGCCGGCTGTGCTGCCTGTGAACGCATTGCGGGTGTGCTGGAGCAGGCTCTGTCGGGTTCGACAAATGTTACGATTTACACGGTCAACGTGGATGAAGAGGCTGACCTCGCTGCGCGCTGCGGGGTGCGTGCTCTGCCGGCGGTTCTTGTGTTCCGCAATGGAATAGAAGTCTACCGATCACACCGTGCGAATGCCGAGGTGGATGTCACCGGCTATGTAAATGGTGATTCCCGAATCAGGTAGAATCAACCCGCAATACCTGTATCGGAGACGCCACACAATGCCTGGATTTGGATGGGATGACATCGAGGATATCGCCATCGGACTTGCTGAAAAGCACCCGGATCTTGAACCGCTTAAGGTGCGATTTACCGATCTTGCCCGGATGGTGGCGGAGCTTCCAGATTTTAAGGGTGGCCCTTTGGATGTAGCCAATGGCCGTGCGAATGAGAGCCGGTTGGAAGCGATTCAAATGGCTTGGCTGGATGAAGTAAACGACAAGTAGACATCCCGGCAGGAAAGCGGCCCCCCGGCGGCGAACCGCCCGGACATGATGACAATCGGTTTACGGCTTCCTGGGGCATGCAGCCGGCTCCCATTTCCAGAGTTTGCGCTTTGGTGTGCTTCCGCGGGCTTTGATAGCATCGATTTGCCGGAACCATCACAGGAACGCGTGGATGCCCTGACTGCGGCAGGACTCGCGATCGGGACTATTGACCTTGGTCCGACGCAGAAGCTGTTGTCTTCCGATGATGCTGTGCGTGCGGAAGGCATCGCTGAGGTGTCGGCGCGTGTGCGTGCGATTGCTGCTGTCGGAGGGACAAAGGCATTTTGTGTCTTCTACCCGGCGGACCACACGCAGGCCCGCGGTGTCAGCGTTGAGAACTTCTGCAAAGCCTTTCCCGATGTCGGAGCGGTGGCGGCGGAAGTAGGTGTTCGGTTCGCGATGGAAGGCTGGCCGGGGCCGAATCACAGTGCCATCGGTGTAACTCCGGAAACCCTGCGAATTATGTTTGCAGCGGATACATCCGGGACGCTTGGCCTGAACTACGACCCAAGCCACTTGGTGCGTGTCGGTGTTGACTACAAGCGCTACCTGCGTGAGTTTGGCTACCTGGTTGTCCACGCGCATGGGAAAGACACCGCCCGGGATGCTGAGGGGCAGTACCTCTACGGCCATCTTGGGCCATCTGTAGATAAGGCCATCGGTTGGAGCGGTGGCGACTGGCGTTACTGTATTCCTGGTGAAGGGGATGTCGACTGGACGCATGTGTGCGCTGAGCTGAATCGTCATGGGTTTGATGGCACGATTGCCATCGAGCTTGAGGACTTCCGCTATAACAACACAGAGGACGGCGAAAAGCGTGGGCTTAGCCGCGCGCGTGCGCACTTGTTGCCACTACTGTAGTCGCATTTTTGTTGGATGAATCCAGCCCCGCGGTGGCGTGTCCACTGTTGGGGCTATTGTTTTCTCTCTGCCCGGTTGCGAACAACCATAACCACCATTTGTATGCGTAGTCCGTTGTTGCCAAGCATCCCAAAATTCATCCCATCATCCACTATCCACCTCCGGTAGAATTACCGGATGAACGCTGAAACACCCGATCCATCATTGCCTGTTCCAGGCTACGTCGGGGATGCCATCGCGACGGTACGCCTCCTCGATGACAACACAAGCAACCAGATTGCGGCAGGAGAAGTCGTCGAGCGCCCAAGCAGCGTCGTCAAAGAATTGGTTGAGAATGCCATGGATGCCGGTGCAACACGCATCGATGTCCATATCGAGGATGGCGGCCGTGGCTTGATTGTCGTACGCGACAATGGCATCGGGATGAGTCCAGTGGATGTTGTGCTTTCGGTACAGCGGCACGCCACGAGCAAGATCTCGACAGCGGATGACCTCCTAGAAATCACAACGTTCGGATTCCGAGGGGAAGCCCTACCGTCGATAGCCAGCGTCTCCGACTTTTCCATCACGACTAAGCGCCGCACCGATGAGCTGGGCACACAGCTGGTGATTCAGCATGGAAATGTGACATTTACAGGGCCGGCTGCGTGCCCGGATGGCACCGAGGTTCGCGTGGCCAGCCTGTTTTCGACCGTCCCGGCACGCCTGAAGTTTCTAAAATCAAACCAGACCGAGCTCAACCACATTTCAGATTTCCTCCAGCGTCTTGTCCTCAGCCGCCCGGATGTCGCTGTAACCCTCACCCACGATGGTCAGACAAACTTGCAGTTCGCGGGTACCGGTGATGTCGCTGCATCCCTTGGTGCCGTGCTTGGCCGGGATTCGGTCAAGGACATGGTTCCTCTCACATGTGAGACGCCGGGCCTAACGGTGCGTGGCTGGGTTTCAAAACCAAGTGTGACCAAAGCGACTCGGGCAGGGCAATACTTCTTCGTGAACAACCGGGCTGTGCGTTCCCGTGTGCTCCAAGTGGCCTTTGATAGAGCATTTCGCAAGCTTGTTGAAGGCGATCGCCACCCGCTTGCGGTGATCTTTCTTGAGATTGATCCAAGGTATGTGGATGTCAATGTCCATCCGGCAAAGAGCGAAGTCCGTTTTACCCGGGATGGTGACATTTTTGCGGTTATCGCCCGTGCTGTCGAGGATGCCCTCCTGACGGGTGGGTTGATCCCGGAAGTCAATGTGGTTCCGAGTATGCCGCAGCCCCTTGTTTACTCACGGCCAGCCACGCCGCCACGCACGACGATGAGTAACTTCGCAGATGTATTCGCTGAGCTTCCGAGCCGTCCACTGGATGGGCTATTCGAGCAACCCATTGGTTCCGGTAATGAAGCAGCGGCGCAGGGGAACGAGCTGCTCGACGGTCAGGCATCCGTGCAAAACGCTTATATCGGCTTTGATGGCTACGCCATCAGCCGCCTGCGTGTGATTGGACAAAGTCGTAATACGTACATTGTGGCAGAGACAGATGACGCCATCCTCCTCATCGATCAGCACGTTGCC
>JBEDDQ010000094.1:0-6582 GCA_041176185.1 Armatimonadota bacterium
GAGCCTATCTTTGTGATGGCGGTTGAGGATTCCAAGCCTGAAGATGTAAAGATTCACGTACGTGGGGATACGCAAACGCTCGGTGAAGTCGCACCGCGCGGCTTCCCTGCCGCACTCTGCGGCGGTAACTTCGTACCGGTTCCTGATCCTGATAAGAGCGGGCGGTTGTCGCTTGCGATGTGGATGACACAGCCATCCCACCCACTTACCAGCCGCGTGATGGTGGATCGTGTCTTCCGCCATCTGTTTGGCCTTGGGCTCGTGAACACTCCTGATAACTGGGGAATTCGAGGCGAAAAGCCATCCAATCCAAAGCTCCTCGACACGCTTGCTGTCACGTTTGCTACAGAGGACAAGTGGTCCTTAAAGCGCTTGATAAAGCGCCTTATGCTCACCGATACATATGCCCAGAGTAGCCTTGCGTACACGGTAAAGCCCGGCATGTTTGAAATAATCAATGGCAAAAAGCGACCGGTTGCCGATCCGATGATAGTGGACCCCGCAAACCAGTTGTTGTGGCGAGCCAACCGCCGACGTCTTGATGCTGAGCCTCTTCGGGATGCGATGCTTGCTGTATCAGGGCAGCTTGACAGGACAATTGGTGGGACATTCCTCGGGACCAAGAACCGGGACTATGTCACCAACGATCAGTCTGGGAACGGCGCGCGTTACGATGCGCTTCGTCGTAGCATCTATCTCCCCGTCATTCGAAATGCCGTTTACGACTATCTGCAGGCATTTGACTTTGGCGATCCATCGATGGTCAATGCCGCAAGGACCGCCACCACGGTTGCTCCTCAGGCTCTCTACGTGATGAACAGTCCGATGGTGATCGATTTCAGCAAGAAGTTCGCGCAAAAGATGCTTGCTTTACCAGGTATAAGCGATACCGAGAGGATGAATGCGGCAACCTACGAGGCGATTGGACGTCCGCAAACTGCTGCAGAAAAGGCAGTCGCGACGCGCTTCTTTATTGCCTATGACCTGGTTTTGGAAGATGCCGTACCAGATGCGGCGGACAGGCGTCGGCGTAGCTGGGATGCTTTTTGCCAGGCACTCCTTGCATCGAATAACTTTGCGTACGTGGAATAGGGGATAAACATGTCAAAACCTTGCAACCGTTTTCAAACCGTGACATCGCGCCGTGAGCTGCTCCACACATCGGCGAGTGGCTTCGGTCTCCTCGCACTACAAGGCCTGCTCCAGGCAAATGCTGGTGCTGCGCCTCCAAAGAACATCAACCCACTCGCGCCAAAAACACCGCACTTCAAACCAAAAGCAAAACGTGTGATTTTTGTGTTTATGCACGGGGGACCAAGTCAGGTAGACACCTTCGACCATAAGCCACTCCTCGATCGAGACCATGGAAAACCCTACTCCGGGCCACGACCACGAGTCGTTTTTGCACAAACGGGTAACCTCCTCAAAAGCCCATGGGAATTCAAACGCTATGGGAAATCAGGAATCGAAGTCTCTGATCTCTTCCCAAATGTTGGGAAGATGGCGGATGAACTGTGCGTCATCAAGAGTATTCACGGCTCAAATGCTGCGCACGGCGGTGCGTTGCTCAAACTGCACACAGGTTCGGATGTCTTTGTAAGGCCATCGATGGGGAGCTGGCTAACCTACGGACTTGGGACTGAGAACCAAAACCTGCCGGGATTCATCACAATCTGCCCATCCCTTGGACATGGTGGTGTACAAAACTGGTCCAGCGCATTCCTCCCGGCATACGCTCAGGGAACACCGATTGGAAACGCTGCCATCCGAGCAAAGAATGCAAAAATCAGCCATATCGACAATCCCGAACTTAAGGGCAACCTCCAACGGATGCAGCTTGATCTCCTCCAGGGCCTCAACCGTGAACAGCTGGCACACTTCGGACATGATCCGGATCTCGAGGGTCGAATAGAGTCCTTTGAGCTTGCATATCGGATGCAAACGGAAACCCCAAAGCTCATGGACATCACAGGGGAATCCAAAGCGACACTTGATATGTACGGTATTGGGAATGAGCCAACCGATAACTTCGGCCGCCAGTGTCTCCTCGCACGCCGCTTCTGCGAGGCCGGTGTCCGCTTTGTTCAAGTCACACACTCATATAAGTGGGACCAACACGGCAACCTCAAGAATGACCATGAAAAAAATGCACGTGAGGTCGACCTGCCAATTGCGGGTCTCCTGGCAGACCTAAAGTCACGAGGATTGCTCGAAGATACGCTCGTACTCTGGGGCGGTGAGTTTGGACGGACTCCAACTGCACAGGGCGGGGATGGTCGTGATCACAACCCGCATGGCTACACGATGTGGCTTGCTGGCGGCGGCGTCAAGGGTGGCATCACATACGGAAACACCGATGACTATGGTTGGTTTGCGCAAGAAGACAAAGTTCATCTCCACGACCTTCACGCGACCATGTTGCACCTCCTTGGCATTGACCACACACGCCTTGTGTACCGCTATGGTGGACGGGATTACCGCCTGACAGATGTACATGGTGAAGTCGTGCAGAAGATCATCGCCTGATGAATCGTGAGAACGGACTGGTTCCGACGCCCGCAAATGTTGAGGCAGCACTTGGACACTCGCCACTTCGCGTTATTCAAGTAGACTCGGTGGAAAGTCTGCAAGCGGCGCTCGTTCAGGCCGATGGCAATCCTATCGTCCCATGGGGCGGCGGTGCTGGTCAGCTTTCAGGGGGGCCTTGCACCAGTGCACCTGTCGTAATCGACCTTCGGCCATTTGCTGGAATCATCGAACACGACATCGAAGACATGACGATATCAGTCAAGCCTGGTACACGTCTCATTGATCTTCAGGCACATCTTGCTGAACACAATCAATTCCTACCCGTTGATCCGTCCTATCCAGTCGTGACAACTATCGGTGGGATGGTCGCGGCAGCCGCATCCGGTTATCTAGCTACAGGTTACGGTACTGTTCGTGATCTCTTAATCGGGTTGGAAGCGATCGATACATCCGGGAACATGATTCATGGCGGGGGACGTGTCGTCAAAAACGTTACGGGATACGACCTTCCAAAACTGATGACGGGGTCCAATGGCCAGCTTGCGATTTTGACCAAGCTCACTTTCCGTGTGATGCCAAGGCCCGAAGCAAGAGCAAGTGTTGTGGCGACGGGATTGGCAACGGCCCTCATAGGCTGGATGATTGACCTTCGTCCACCGATGGACCCTGTTTCGGCCGTCATTCTGTGCCGGCCGGATGAATCGACTGACTATGGAACTCTCTCATTCCATGGCGCAACAGAGGCAGTGACTGCTGCGGCTTTCGGGGCTGCGGCATCGATTCGCCCTGATGTAACCGCACAGGCATATGAAGGTGAATACCTCCCTGATCCTATCGAAGGGAATCTTGTAATTCGTATCCAGACACTGCCATCAACTACCGCCGCAGTCATCTCCGACATTCGGGAGACAATCTTGTCTGCGAAGGGAACGATTACGGTCCTCCCAATATCTGGGCGGATTGGCATTTCCTGGTCGGATCTCCCTGGTGATGCAAGCATTCTCGTTTCTTCCGTTGTGGAGTGTTGTACACGGCTTGGAGCAAGCTGGTTCCTCGATGAGGCACCAGTCTCCTTACGAGCCGAACACTGGTGTGGACCCCGGGCAGCAGATAGCGTATCGAAATTGAATGCTGGGATTCGCGGTGCTTTTGACCCGGATGGCCAGTTGAATGCCGGTAGATTTGGTTCAGGTAATTAGGATGCGATTTCCATTTGGTCCAGCGCCTGCCCTGATGCTTGGATTATCTCTTCTTAGTGGTATCTGGCTTGGGATGCAAAACCGCACCGTAAAGAAAGCCGATCTGGTTTTCTGGACGTTTTCGACAACCCACTATGATGCCTACCTGAAAGCACTTCCCAAATTTCAGAAGCAGCATCCTGACAAAGTCATCGATGTCCAGCTGGTAAGTGGAACAGGTCTTCCACAGCGCCTGCAGGCTGCTTTCCAAGCTGGTTTAACCGCGGATGTCCCGGATGTCTGTGAAATTGAAATCAGCAATGCCGGGACTTTTTTCCGTGGGCCTGTTGAACACGTTGGCTTTTGGGATATCACGGACACGCTGAAGTCTGAAGGTCTTGACAAACGCATCATTGGTGCACGCTTCACGCCATACACCTACAAAGGCCGGATCTTCGGTCTACCGCACGATGTCCATCCAGTCATGCTTGCCTACAACCGGGAGGCATTCACCAAGCTTGGACTCAATCCAGAAACCCTAGCCACTTGGGACAACTTTATTGCCGCAGGCAAGAAGGTAAAGAAGCCCGGCGCAAGGTATATCACTGAATTCTCAGATTCTGGCGTTGATCAGCTGATGACCATTCTCCTGCAAAAGGGGGGAGGTCTGTTCGATGCAGATGGCAATGTCACTTTTGATAATGACATCGCTGTCGAAACACTTCTCTGGTACGTTCCGTTGGTTGCAGATAAGCAGGACTCACAAATCGCATCATCGCTTAGCTCATCCTTTGGACAGGTTATGACCCAAGCTTTGGAAGATGAATACTTCCTCACCGTGGTTACTCCTGACTGGCGATCAAAGCAGCACGAGACAAATGTTGGCAAACTTAAGGGCAAAATGGGCTTGATGCCTCTCCCAACCTTCCCCGGTAATCCGCGAAAGACAAGTACATGGGGGGGCACAATGCTTGGCATCACCCGTAAATGCTCCGATAAGGCCCTCGCATGGGAATTCGCAAAGTTCCTTTACCTAAACAAGGAAGACCTCGCCGAGCGGTATTCAGAGACGTATATCCTGCCGCCAGTTCCGGATGCGTGGAGTGAGCCCGCATTTGATCAGGCCTATGCCTTCTACGGCGGGCAACGTATTGGACGTGACTATGCGACGCTGGCTTTGGATGTTCCTCCGCAGTACACAAGTCCCTTTCAGGATGTGGCCAAAGGTAAATTCGGCCAGGTTCTGATTGCAGGTGTCGGCCAATATTCTAAAAGTGGGTCAACCGGTCTTCGTGACTTTCTCAAACGTGAGCTGAAGTCCAGAGCGGATGAAGTCCGAAAACGAATCGCAAGGAACCCGTTCTAATGACACAGCGTGGAAATTACCGCGTCGGCGGTGGAGCGGCTCCCTATATTTTTGTGGCACCGTTTGTTTTGTTGTTCCTGATTTTCAGTGTCTACCCAATTGTGCAGAGCTTTCGTCTTGCCTTCTACGCAACCAGTGGACCGCAGGACTGGGCACCCGTTGGCTTGCGGAATTTTTCGTTTCTACTCCAGGATCCTGACTTTCACAAAGCAGTTACCAACACGCTGAAGTACACCATCGCCACCGTGTTGCTACAGCTTCCGTTGTCTCTTGGGCTTGCACTACTGCTGAGTCAGCGCTGGCTCAAGGGCCACAACCTTTTTCGGTTGATTTTCTTTTCACCACACCTTCTCGGGCAGGTGTTTGTCGGCGTCCTGTTTGCAGTCCTCTTCCAGCCTAAGTACGGTCTTGTCAATCATGCCTATGCCGCGATTACAATGAACCCGGCGAACATCACGACCAAATGGCTGGGTGATCCGGCGACAGTGATGCCAGCTCTAGTGCTTACAAGCCTCTGGATGTACGTGGGCTTCAACATGATTTACTTCCTGGCGGCCTTGCAGGGAGTGGATCAAGAGCTGCACGAGGCTGCGCTCGTTGATGGCGCAGGTACGGTCGCAAGATTCCGCGCGGTCACGCTTCCCGCGATCTGGCCCGTTTGCCAGTTTGTACTTGTTACATCGACGATGGGCTCTCTTCAGCTCTTTGAACTTCCCTATTTGCTCTTAGGCAATACAAGTGGTCCAGATAACGCGGGTCTTACGATTGTGATGTACCTCTACCAGAACGGCTTTTCGAGTGGCGATCTTGGATATGCCAGCGCCGTCGGGTGGACGCTTGCTGCCGGGATGCTTGTGATCAGCCTTGCACAGCTGAGACTTTCTGGAGGGGTGGGTAAGGAATGAAACTGCTACGCATCCTTGCAATCGTCGTTCTGCTCCTTGGAAGCCTGCTTGCCTTGGTACCGATGGTCTGGCTTATTCTCGCAACCTTCAGACCAAACGACAAAGTGTTTTCTGAAGTCTTCACGGTTACGACGCCAACGCTGGCTAACTATTCTGATCTCTTCACAACGGTGCCGTTCTTTCAGTATTTGGCAAACTCGACGTTCCTTGCGTGCACCGCAGTGTGTCTACAAGTGTTCTTTTCATCACTTGCAGGATTTGCACTCGCAAAGTATGAGTTCGCAGGTAAGAAGCTGGTGATGGGCATAATGCTCGCGACCGTTCTTATACCTGGGCAGCTGACGCTGGCGCCATCGTATGACCTTCTCTACCGGATGCATCTCGTCGATACCTACCAGGGCCTTTTGATCCCCGGTGCAGTCAGTGTCTTCGGTATCTTTCTGTTTCGGCAGAGCATGGTACGCATCCCGGATGAGCTTCTTCAGGCGGGACGAATCGATGGTTGTTCAGAGTTCGGTCTCTATTGGAATGTTGTCTTGCCGGTGTCACGGCCGATGATTGGTGCATTCTCTCTAATGACCTTTATGGCGACGTGGAATTCATT
>JBEDDQ010000095.1:0-16067 GCA_041176185.1 Armatimonadota bacterium
GCTTTGCGTGGTGCAGCCTGCACAATTGATTCCGAACTTGGATTGCTTCAAAATTGCAGTGAAAGTACCTGCTTTGCTTTTGACGGTCCGAATGCCACCGTTACCCGCACACAGGCATCGACGGAATCCTATATGTTTCGCTTCCCCAAACGGAAAACAAGGTCGAGGAACTACCTAATTCTTTTCCCTTTTGGTGTGATGCCCGCATCCAACATCCGCAGATCGGTAATCCCACCAGGACGCCACTGCGGTACGGGGCGGCGCCACGCTTTCTGGATGTAAATCGCTGCACTGAGATCCAACGCAGAAATATAGAAGTTCTTCCAACCTCTGAGAAAAAAATTAACGAATGCGTTTGCCCTTAGGCGTAATGCCGGCATCCAACATCCGGAGATCGGCAATCCCACCGGGACGCCACTGCGGTGCGGGGCGGCGCCACGCTTTCTGCAAACGTGCCGGCTCGGTTGGAATCGCACGATGCAGGTCTAACGGAAGTGTAAATTCAGAGTCTAAGTCCGTCTCGTAGCGCTTGAGCGTTGGAGAGTAGGTCTGAACATGCAGCAGATGCCCCTTCAGATCAAAGCGAAGCAGGCGCAACCAGCCATCCCCGCCATTGGGCCGCCCCTGAAAGTCCGAGAGGAGCTCATGGACGCGGCCGCCATAGTCATTGGTTGACATCAGGGATGTCTCACCGCCGCGGGTCCACCAGTGCCTGCAGAGAACCAAAAAGATGCGCGGCTGCTTGCGGATGAACTTTTGGAAGAGGTCCTCGCCCGAGTTCCCGCCCGTACGCGAGTAAGGTTTACGGTCACGCGCATCGTCAACATCCGAGATATAGATGTGTGTCGTCACAATAACGGGCGTGTCGGGATATTTTGCAAGCACGCTGTCAGCCCATGCAAGCGTACCGTCGCGAGGATCGGGCTCGAGGTGAAGGCTTAGCATCCGCTGTCCAGCGGCTGTAAACAAGTGGATGGCGCTACATTCATCCGGGCTTAGCTCAAGCAGCGTCGGGACTTTTTTGTGGTAGCCGGCACCAAAGTAGCGGCGATAGACATTTAGCGGACAGGACTTATCGGAAAGGACATCGTAGTCGTGATTGCCTGCTACAACACCGCAGGGAAGCTTTCCGTAGAGGCGTGACATCGCATCGGATGCAACATCCCATTCGGCAGGCGCCACTCCACCATTTTGGACGATATCGCCGACATGGGATGCAAACACAATCCGTTCCCGGCGCGCGTTTTCAGCAAGCCACCGTGTCTGTGCATGGAAGACATCCGGGTACTTCTCACTGTAATTTTGCGTATCGGAAATGACGGCAACTGTGAAGTCGAATCGCATCCACTCTCACCTTTGGAACAGTTTTTGGGACGTTTGCGCAATCATACAATAGAAACCATGGCAGTCCAGCGTAGTTACAGCACCCAAACTTTTAATATTGACTTTTATGGTTAAGACGTCGATAGTTCAAAACCGCTAAAATGCGCCTATGAGCCACCATCCAACCACAGCCACCGTTATCGACCTTTTCGCCATGCACGGCAGCTCTGAGTATGGGGGCGAGGCTGTGACGCAGGAAGAGCATGCGCTGCAGTGTGCGGAGCTTGCGGCGGCGGATGGCGCACCAGCGACATTGATCGCCGCGGCGCTCCTTCATGACATCGGGCACCTGCTGCACGACCTCCCGGCGGATGCGCCAGAGCGCGGCATCGATGACCTCCATGAGGCACTTGGTGGGCGCTGGCTGGAGTCGCGGTTTGTGCCGGCGGTGACGGAGCCAGTGCGCCTGCATGTTGCGGCAAAGCGGTATTTGTGTGCGACGGAGCCAGCGTATGAGGCGGCGCTTTCTGAGCCAAGCCGGGTTTCGCTTGGGCTGCAGGGTGGGCCGTTTACATCGGATGAAGCTGCGGAGTTTGAGAGGAATCCCTTTTGGCGGGATGCTTTGCGTCTTCGCCGTTGGGATGACACGGGTAAGGTGAATGGTTTGGTGACGCGTGGTGTCGCGGACTTTGCGGATGTTTTGGATGCCTGTGTGCTGCCGGATGCGGGGTAGGGGTTTCGTAAAATCCAGCTCCAACGACTGAATCACAAACGGAATGCCTTGCGCGGATTTAGTTTGTCGGAGGTTGATGATGCGTGATGCCGGCGTGGAAGGCCCATGGGGCCCCGGCGGCCAGCGCCACAGCGTAACGCGGACATTCCTCTGCATGCGCTCCGATCCGAACGCTCGTTCCCATTAAAAACTCATCCTGAATCGTCGCACCCGTAAACTTGAAGTGCGACTTGAACAGCTTTTGCCACACCTTGGGATCGGTTTCGCCCAGCCCGTAGAGCCACGCCCGTGCGCTGCCATGCGCCATCGCGAGTGCCTCAAAAGCCTGCGCATTGTGACGAATCGCAAATGCCTTCTGCCCGTGCCGGATGTTTCGCACATCCGCAGTGATCACAGCGATTTCTTCATCCGACAGACGCGCGATTGTAGGCACATCAAAGTCATGCCAAACCGCGTGGAGGCCATCCCGGCGCTTCAAAATGATGTCCCATGACAGCCCCGCCTGCAGCACTTCATAGCAAAGCCGGGAAAAGAGCTGATTGTCGTTGTCCGGCGGGATGCCATGTTCGAGGTCATGGTGATGAATATGGATGTCCGTAGCATTTCCGGAGCGGCACCAGTCACAGTAAAGGGTCATTGAATCCGAGAATATCGCAATAACCGAGCATTGAAGATGTTCGTACAGAATGTCGACTGAATTGTGACATCGGCTACATGATTTCGTATTGCTCACAGTGATGCAGGTATAACGAAATCATTGGAACTTACACCGTACAACATCTGTAAATACTGCGGTGTCACATGGTGCGCGCATCGTGCGTACCAAATGGTGGAGCATGACTATGAACAAGCATTTCATCAGCACAACAGCAGCACTAACCTTGCTCGGCCTCACGTGCACAGGAACGATTGCACTTACCTCGCAGCCGCAGGAGCAGGATGGCGTCGATATTCGCCTCAAGAAGTCCAAGGACCGACCTGATGTCGATAATGGCGGGCGCGAATCCTATGGCGGTCTCCCGCTGCGCGCGCAGGATACCAAAGTCGTGGTGCTTCCTGTCATCAATGGCAGCGGCGAAAAAGATGAACGCCAGCGCTATGACCAGGCCGTCAAGGGTGATCAGGAGCTGCAAAAGGTCTTTTCGGAGCGCGGCTTTGATGTCATTGCAGGTCAGGCCGTGCACCGGATGCTGATTGACAACGAGATCGACCTCACCAACGAAGAGTATTGGAATCGCGCGACGCTCTACAAAGTTGGCAAGAAGCTAAATGCACACCTCGTGGTCTTTGTCGTCATCGACAATGTTGAGCAGGTCCGCCAGTTTACTCCTGTTACGAAAGATCAGGAGCTTGTTGGCAAGGTGCGCTGCCGGACATGGATTATTGATGCGGTAAATGAGCGCGCGATCATCGCCAGCAAGAAAACCGAAGCATCCAGCAAGAACTTCATTTTCGCCGAAGCCGACAGCGGTGCCCGCCTTATCCGGAACACAGTTCCAAAGGCGGTTAAAAGCGGTGTTGAAGAGTTCGTAAATGGATACCGAAAATCTAGATAGGTCGAACGTGACCTTTGATTTCAAGGAGCAGGGCACGTGAAAACGGAGCCCTGTTTCCATGATGTGGCAGACGGAGAGGAAGAACAGATGGAAAAGACACGGATCACAGTTGCACATGGAGATGGCATCGGGCCCGAGATCATGGCCGCGACGCTTCGGATTCTGGATGCGGCGGATGCACGCCTCGAGCTCGAGACCATCGAGGTCGGCAAGGCCGTGTACGAGCGTGGGTTTACCAGTGGCATCGCACCGGATGCGTGGGAGTCCATCCACAGGACCGGCGTTCTTCTGAAGGGCCCGATTACCACGCCCCAAGGTGGTGGTTACAAGAGTCTCAACGTGACGCTGCGCAAGAGTCTGGGATTGTATGCAAATGTGCGTCCCTGCGTTGCCTATGCGCCGTTTGTGAAGACCCGCCACCCGAAAATGGATGTCGTCATTGTCCGTGAGAATGAAGAAGACCTCTACGGTGGCATTGAGCACCGCCAGACGGATGAGTGTGTTCAGTGTCTAAAGCTGATCACCCGCCCGGGCTGCGAGCGTATCGCGCGCTTTGCGTTTGAGTATGCACGCGCTCATGGCCGCAAGGCTGTCACGACATTTACAAAAGACAACATCATGAAGATGACTGATGGTCTTTTCCATAAAGTTGTGGATGAAGTAGCGCTGCAATATTCGGACATCAAGAGCTCGCACATGATTATCGATATCGGGGCTGCGCGCCTCGCCGATACGCCTGAGCAGTTCGATATGGTTTTGACCAGCAACCTCTATGGTGACATCGTCAGCGATATTGCCGCGCAGGTCGCGGGTTCGGTTGGGCTTGCTCCGAGTGCGAATATTGGTGCCAGTGGTGCGATGTTCGAGGCGATTCACGGAAGCGCTCCTGACATCGCGGGTAAGGATATCGCGAACCCGGGTGGCCTCCTCCTCGCGGCGGTGATGATGCTGGTGCATATCGGCCAACCCGATGTTGCTGCGAAGATTCAGAACGCCTGGCTGCGGACGATTGAAGATGGCATCCATACGGGAGATATCTACGTAGAGGGCCAGAGTGCCGAGCTGGTTGGGACGACGGCATTTGCGGATGCGGTAATCTCGCGTCTTGGTCAACTTCCGGAGGTTCTGACACCGGTTGCGTATGCGGCGGTCAGCAACCCGGCGCAGACTGCCAGTCTGGTTCGTGAGGAGCGCGCTCCGGCGTTGCCGAAGGAGCTTGTGGGCGTGGATGTGTTCTTCCATTGGCGTGGCGACAAGCCAGCGACGCTTGCGCAGCATTTGCAGCTCACGGATGGGGATGGCCTTCGTTTGACGATGATTTCAAACCGCGGGCTTACGGTGTGGCCAAATGCGGCATCGGATGCGTTTCTGGCAGACCACTGGCGGTGTCGTTTCGAGGCGAGTACGCCGACGGGACGCGTGACGCACCAGCAGATTATTCGCTTGCTCAGCCGCATCGCGGATGCGGGCTATGACTTCATCAAGACAGAGAACCTGTGTACGTTTGATGGTGTTCCAGGGTATGCGCTGGGACAGGGGCAGTAATCGGTCATTTTCGGACCTTACATATTAGATTTAGAGTTGGAGTGTATTGAATGATGGTGACGAGACGAAAACTGTTTGCGATGGCTGTGCCTGCGCTTGCATTGGTTACATTTGGCTGCGGTGGCGGAAGCAGTACTCCGGCAACCCCGGCTGCTGGCACGCTCACCCGGATGGTAACTGGCGACACGTATACGTTTAATCTGAAAGGTTACAGTAAATTCCCAACGGGTGGTTTTAACTATTCCGGGACAGCCGTCCTTGGCATTACGGACAATGTGACGCTTGGGTCGAAGACTGGCCTCATCAAGTTGACGGCAACGACGAATATGACGATGAATGGCGAACCTGACTCATCGGTGTCGGACACCTGGTACAGCTACGATGCCAATGGGAATATTTTGGAAGTGGCCAACAAGGATCCTGAGGACCCGATTTTTGAGCAGGCCAATCCATTTCTCTTCCTCCCTGGCGCGTATGCGGTTGGTCAGAGTGGCAGCTACACAAAAACCAATGCGGATGAGACGACAAGCAATGTGACCTGGGAAGTGCATGAGAAGTCGGTCGTCACCGTGCCTGCGGGCAAATTCGAGACCTTTGTCGTGAAAGTGGTTGATACGCAATCGGATGGTGTGGTGACAAAGACCGAGTACTACGTCGCGCCGCAGCTTGGGTATCCGGTAAAGCTTGAAGTAAAGATCACTGGTCCGGGCGGCGTCAGCCAGTCGGATGAAGGCGTTTTGAAATCGTACACTGCTGCGCCCCGCGGCTAAGCGAGGTTTTCAGAAGCAAATAGCCCGCTCAGTACCTGTGCGGGCTTTTTGCTGATTAGACATCGGTTTTTTCGGGTGTATCTTCGGTCTTGGCAGAGCGAATAACTTTGTAGATGGTCTTTGGGCTGACTTTGAGGAGGCGCGTCACTTTGGTGATGGGGTGGCCATTTGCGATGAGTGTTTTGATTTGCTCAACGCGTTCCTGGGAGATTCCACGCCGTGCAGGATCGGGGGTGAATGTACGTCCGCAATCCTTGCAGATGTAGCGCTGTGTGCCACCACGGTTGCTTCCAAAGCGGACACATTGATGTGATGCGCATCTGGAACACGTAATATTTGGTAACTTTTGTTCAGTCGAAAGATGGTCCATTACTCGCACATCACAAAACTAAGGTGTGATGTGACATAAATATTGACTGACCGGCAGTCACTACTGCAATTCGATGCACAACAGAGCCTTAGAATAGACATCAGTAGGCAATTTACACCAGATAAAGTAGAACGTACATCAACGCCTACCGGAAATTCATCAACGCAGTAGGGAAAGATTAACCTAATTATCGCTTTACACCCAAATCATGCCCTACTTAAACCACTATTTCAACCATAGATTGTGATTCATTACGTACATTTATCTTTACAATGCCTGTTTAGCATCGAAATTATTTATTTCGAACGTATTTCATTGATTCGAAGCAAAATGAACCGATTTATCAGTCAATCTAAACAGACTATAGAATGCCATATAAACGTCACCCGGTATAAATGTGCATTCAGGATGATTGGGACACCCATTACGGGTAGGGCACGATTAGCTGTTTCCGTGTAGGGGCAGGCGGAAACAGCGGTCCGCACATACACAGAGGAATTGGAACCGAACATCCCATTTGGCAGACAAGCCGGATGCGGAGCGGCGTGTTTGGTGAAGGCCGGGGGTGTCAGCCAAACGTTCACAAGACAAAACATTTCATTCCCGCGATTGCGGGAACCAGCCACCCGGCGGGGGTTGGTGATTATCCCCGTCGTCTTGGTGACGGCCGTAACCGAACACGCTGTGAAGCCCATGATCAGAAAACAAGCGAAACGCCTTAAGGCGTGGGCGGACACAGCGGTACGCCCCTACACATAAAAATAGGTAACATCAATCAAAATCAAACGCCGCAGTATCCAACAACCGGATCACGTGACAAGCAATGCCATACTTAATCCTTAACGATCAGCCCCAGGTCACGTAGCAAATGCAGCGGCGTGCCATTTGAATATGCTGGCTTGTACCCAATCGGTACCCAGCCCTCCGCAATCCGATAAACCGTCTTCGGACTCACACGCACCGCCTGCGCAATCACATGCTTCGAACATCCCTTGGCCAAGGCGACCTTAATGATGTCAACCTTGAGCGGAGAAATCGTACGGGTGTTGGGCTTTGGCGTAAACGTCTTCCAACAGCTGGCACAGCGCCAACGTACAGTTCCACCACGATTCTGACCAAACCTCTGCACGCCATCCGCTCCACAATGGGGACAGCTCGGCCGCGCCTCAGACCGCTTGGGGTTCGATTGACTAAGTTGCACATCCATGGACTCCTGATACCAATGATGCATCACTGCGACCATACTCAAAAGTGTGTATTGCGGAATCCGAAGTTACGCTGTATGTGCAACCGTTTGCATCCGCAACGAGTCGGTTTCCAGGAAAAAATATGCTTTCCGAGATGCGTTTATAACTGCCATCAACGCATCGGGACAGTCTCGTGGCAACAGCCCGGGTATCCACCGCCGAACATGCCACTACATCCCCCTTGGCCGCACCGGCATTCATCCATCAGGATACACTTGAGTGGTATGAGCACGAATGTCAAACGGATTGTGATGGCAGCGAACGGCGAGCTGACCAGCCGCGCCGAAGACCTGCTCCTCAAAGCAGCCCAGACCGCCGACATCACCCACGGAATCGATGGCGGAACACGCCACTTTCTCCGCCACGAGATCATCCCGACCATTGTCACCGGGGACTTTGATTCCCTAAGCCCGGATGAACGTGCACACTTGCTGGCATCCGGAGCCGATGTCATCCATACGCCCGATCAGGACTACACAGACCTCGAGAAGGCGCTGACAATCGCCACAACACGCCATCCAAGAGCTGAAATCACCATTTTTGGTGCCACCGGTGGACGTCTCGACCATCAACACTCCGTCCTCTCTACCCTCACCAGCTTTGGCCGACGTCACCGCATTGAGCTCATCGATTCCCATGGCACCACCTTCCATGCGCAGAGCGGCTTGATTCTGAACGATGATGCCCTTGTCGGCAGGACCATCTCCCTGATATCCCTCGGGCCTGTCCACGGCGTCCGCACCAGCGGGGTCGCCTGGCCACTTTCGGATGAATCCCTCATCCCCGGGAAGCGGGATGGCACCCTTAACCGCATCACCAGCATCCCGGTCGTCATCGCCGTCTCGGATGGTGACCTCCTCGTCCACGTCCACCACGCACCCGATACGGCCCGCGTTGCCATCGTCACAAATGACCAAATGCTGCAGCGCCTCATCGATGTCCGCTGGCATGTCCTCCGCCCTAACCGGCCACGCAGCGCCGCACAGTTCGATATCGACAACGCCCCCGGAACCGTACATATATTGGCATCCGATGATGCGGGCAACCCCGTCGGCTGCGCGACGCTTGCGGAGGTCCCGGATGGCTCCCTTCAGCTACGCGGGATGGCTGTGAACACCCACCATCAAGGCACCGGTATCGGACGCGCCATTCTTACTGAAGTCTGTCGCCACGCCGCCGCAAAGTCCGCACCACTCTGGTGCAACGCCCGCCTCCACGCCATTCCGTTTTACGAGCGCAATGGCTGGGAGACGGAGGGGGATGTCTTTCACGTCCCGGATGTCGGTCCGCACAAAGTGATGCGTTTTAGAGGAGTTTCCCATTGACCCAACGTTCGATTGATGTCACGCCACGCACCGAAGATGCCCTTGCTATCCGGGATGCCATTTATAAGCTGGAAGACCAGCTCCCGGTCGAAGTCACCGATGAAGTCATCGAGAAGGCTGCTTGGTGGGGCGCTACGGTTCTTGCTGGAAATGACACGCTTAACCTGACGCGCATCACCGATGCGGATGAAATGGCGCTGAAACACTTCATCGATTCCTGGAGCGTTATGGGAGTCCTCCGGGATGTCCCTGCGGGCGCAACACTCCTCGACATCGGAACCGGTGCTGGCTTCCCGGGTGTCCCGATTGCCCTCGCACGCCCCGATATCACCACCATTTTCATCGACACCATGGGCAAGCGCCTCAACTGGATAAAAGCCGCCTACGCCGCCCTCGGGTGGGATGCACCGAAGACCGTCCATGCACGTGCAGAGGTCATCGGGTGTGATGAAAAGTGGCGTGAGCAGGCGGATGTTGTCCTCGCACGGGCTGTGAGCGCGATGCCAACGCTGCTTGAGTGGTGTGGGCCGCTGGTGAAGCGCGGCGGGTTGTTTGTTGCCATGAAGGGTCCAGAAGTTGAGCCTTACGGCAGCGCCGCACGCCAGATTGGCCTCACGCACGAGAAGACAATCACCGGGACGCTCTACGGAATCGAAGAGATCGAGCGGAACATCGTGTGCTTCCGCAAGACGGCGAAAACACCCGTAAACCTGCCGCGCGCCATCAACGAGATCAAGCGCAAGCCTCTCGGCTAATCCTCATTTACGAGCTACCAAGGCGCCCTAATCATCACACATGGGCGCCTGGTGACAAATGCCCGCTCGGGCAAAAGTAGCGCATAATGCACGCTATGGACTCCGGCGTCGCATCCAAACCCAACAAGCTCTCCATCCCACTGTGGCTACAAGTCATTCTGTGTGTGCTGATCGGCACCACCATCGGGATACTCCTTGGAAAAACCAGCCCCCTCGGAGCCGACCCCGGACGCTTAAAGTGGCTGGATACAGCGGGTGGCACCGGGATGCTGGTCATCCAAGTGCTCCGCGCCCTAGCGGTCCCACTTGTCTTTTTCGCGATTATTGATGGCATCGTCCACATCAGTATCCCAAAACGCTCGATCCCAAAGCTGCTCGCCGTTTGCGCACTAAACACCAGTGTCGCGATGCTGATTGGCCTTACGCTGATGAACACCCTCCAGCCCGGAAAGGCCTGGCACGGGAAAGTGGATTCTCTCATCAGTGCAACGGGTGCCAAGGCCCCGGATGCCAAGAAGTCGGATGACCCAGCATCCCCCGGCGCAACACTCGAGATCCTCCCGAACATCACCTACATCGTCCCCAGTAGCCTCATCCGTCCTTTTGTCTACAACAACCTCCTCAGCGTCGTCCTGATTGCGGTCTTCCTTGGCTCCGCGCTACGCGCGATCCGGCAAAAGGCCATCGATGGCGCAGAGCTGCTCGAACGCGCCGTCCATGCCTGCTATCACCTGCTGCTGCAAATGCTGGAGTGGACCATCAAGGCAATCCCGCTAGCCGTCTTGCTGATTGTGAGCAAAGTTGTCGGCAACACCGGGCCCAGCGTCTTTACACTGCTTGGCGGCTTCCTCGGTATCGTCGTCGCGGGGCTCCTCATCCATGCGCTCATCTACTATCCGCTGGCAGCCTGGGTGTTTGGTCGCCGGAACCCCGCCACATACTTTGGCAAGAGCGCGGATGCAGTCATCTCGGGCCTCTCCACCAACTCAAGCTTGGCGACCGTCCCAATCACCCTTCGGTGCCTTGAAAAGCTAGGCGTTTCCCACGGAAATGCGCGCCTTTCGGCGTGTATTGCTACCAACTTGAACAATGATGGCATCACACTCTACGAAGCGATGGCGGCCATTTTCCTGACGCAAGCCCTCGGGATGCCCCTTGGTCTCACGGGGCAGATCACCGTGGTTCTTGCATCTTGTTTCGCCGCCGCGGGCATCGCCGGAATCCCAGAAGCCGGTCTTATCGTCCTGCCGCTGGTTCTTGGTGCCGCCGGGCTCACCCCGGAAACCGTCGCCATCGCGCTTCCGCTGCTGCTGCCCGTCGACTGGATCATCGCCCGCCTGCGCTCAGGCGTAAATGTGCTGAGCGACATCCTGGTTGCGATTCAGCTGGATGGACCTCCAAAGCACACCCCAAAGGCCTGATCAGGTGGTGTAGAGAACCACGGTTCCGCCGGGCTCGAGCTGCCAAATCATCCCGGCCCCAGCGGATGAGCGTAGGCCCAATGCATCATCCGAGTAGCCCAGCTGCCAGCGCTCCATCCCCGCAATGTCAACCCGCTTCGGTGAGAGGTTAACAACGACCCGGATAACCTTCCACGGGTCGCTGGCATCCGTGCCATCCAGCTCCCACGCGAGGACCTGCTCAGGGATGCCGGTGCGTACCAGTTTCACCACGGCTGGTCCACTGAGGCGAGTGTTGCTGCGGAACGCAGGATGCGCTTTACGGAGCGCGGCGAGGCCGCTGATATGGCTGATGCACTGTGCATCCGCAGGTGTCAGTGTGCGCCAGACGTACTGGTTGACCTTATCACCTGCATTGTAGGAGTTGTGATTACCGCCCTTGGTACGTCCGATTTCGATTCCACCTTCGATGAACGGGATGCCGTGAGAGAGCATTGTTACGGTGATGCCAGCACGCACCGCCGCATTGACGCGGTCTGAGTCCGTGCCAGTCCCGAGGACACGCGCGAGCTTATCACGCAGCGTCATATTGTCATGAGCACTGATGTAGTTGACGCTCTCGGACGGCATCGCTGCGAAATCAGGTGAGCCTCTCAGCACGCGCAGCATCGCCACCGGATCCCAGCCAGCGCCCGTCAGAACGCCTTTGCCATCGCCATCCAGGTCGCCGCGGAACAGTCCACGGAAGGTGTCATTGAATACGGCGACACCGGTTCCGCGCTGATCACCTTTGCCGAGGCGTACCGGTCCCCCGCCGCTCCAAGGTTCACCGTAGAGGATAATCCCTGGCCGGATGACATCGAGGAGCTTGCGGACAGCCTTCGCCGTCGCGGGCGTGAAAATGCCGAGGAGGTCGAAGCGGAATCCATCAATGTGGTATTCCCGGGCCCAGAACGCGATGCTGTCACAGATGAACTTGCGGACCATTGTGCGTTCATCATTCAGGGCATTTCCAACGCCACTCTCATTAATGACATTGCCTTCGTGGTCTGTCCGGAACCAGTAGTACGGAACAGCCGCCCAGAATGCGCTGGAATCCCCACTTGCCGGAACGGAGTGGTTATAGACAACATCCATCACCAATCCGATACGGGAGCGGTGGAGGGCCTGCACAAGCTGCTTGACTTCCCGGATGGTTCGCTCTGAGTCCCCGGGACGCGTGGCGTACTGCTCCTCAGGGACATCGAAGAGAGTGGTCTCATAGCCCCAGTTGTAATCACGGGAATGCTCAGGATTGAAGTTCTGGAACGGCAGCAAGTGGAGGTGGGTGATGCCAAGGCGGATGAGGTGGTTGATGCCCGTTGGCTCGCCGCTGACCGGGTTGGATGTGGTCATTGCAAGGCCGGCGTACGTTCCGCGGAGGGCCTCGGGGACGCCGCTCCCCGTGTGGGTGGTCAGATCGCGGATATGCGCCTCATAGAGAATGGCATCCGTTTGCTGGGCAACGCGAACAGGCCGGTCATTTTCCCAACCCGCCGGGTTGGTCCGCGACATATCGATGGAAATAGACCACTGCGCATCCGGTGTCGCGGCGCGACTATGGATATCAACCGCATGCACGATACGGTCAACATGGTGATACATGAAGCGGTATGGCCGGAGGTGAAAGTCACCATTGGCGCGGTATTCCCAGACACCGTAGCCAATGTTTCGCATCGGGCGCTGTCCAAAACCCATCCCGCTGCGGAACTCAATTTCAACGGCGTGCGCAACCGGGCTCCAGGTCCGGATGACAATCCCGGTGCGGGTGCACTTCGGGGTTAGGTCCATCATCGCCGGGCAGTATTCCGGTTGATCCAGAATCCCACGTGGATGAACGGGGTAAATACGTTTTGTCCCGGAATCGGTCAGGGTGAGGACTTTATGTGCGATGCCTTTTGGGACGGGGGCTGCGAGCACGATCGAAAGAAAGCGGGTTTCGGCAACAGTGGATGGCAGCCAGCGCTCTTCCTTGGTCGGGGTTTGGATGCTCTCCGGGTCGGTGACCGAATTTTTGATGGTCTGGTGGTTGTAATCGACGACAAACCTGACGATGCCACTTTGGCGGACGGTGAGCTCGATGTTATCGCCGCCCGGTTTAAAGTCTTTGCCAACATTGTCTGACCACGTGCCACCACGCGCGACTTTGTAAGAATACGTCCCTGCGGGAAGGCGAACGGCGAGCGTGTAGACGCCTGGCGACTCAAGCTTCATCCGCGTCGTACGGCCACCCGGTTGCCACTCAGCCTCTCCAAGCGCACGTTGCAGGGTGCCTGGAAGAGTGACCATATCGGCATCCGCTGCGCCATCCAGCTCGGAAACGGAACGTACTGGGATGTGCGTTTTTCCATCGATGGTAAAGGTGAAGCGCTTTGCGGCATCCCGCAGCTGGATGGGAAGATCAACGACCAGCGTGACCTGTGTCCGACCATCAAGGAATGCGCGATAGCCGCGGGTCTCTCCGCTGCGCCACCCGGCAAGGATGGGTGATAAGTCTGGATTGTGGTGCACGGTCATTATTTTTGGCGTCCCGGATGTCGGAGTGACGTTTGCGTGAGATGGCATCCGTAGAGACACGACGCAATAAACGCACCAGACAGCAGTGGGTAGGGATTAATGTACGGGATGTGGGCACGTTTGTGAAGCAAGCCGGGTGTTGACGCGTTCGGTATGATTTGTTCGCATGCATATTGAGTGGCTTCTGGATGAAACGTATGAGGCGCTTGGCGGCATGCATGTGGTTGAGCAATGTGTCAAAACCGCCGTCTCGCACATCCCTCTTGACCACCAGCGTGGCCTCTCCCGCGTCGTCTTGCTTGACTATGACCCGCGAGGCCGCAACCTCGGTGTTTACCAACGCGACCACACCGGAAACCGGGTTGAGCTCTATCTCATCCCACATCTTCGCGACAGCCAGCTCGCACATCCGGACATCCAGCGCTGGGTCTTCCAGCTCCATATCGCGCATACCCTCTTCCATGAAGTCGGCCACCACGTGACGTTGACCATCAACAAGCGGATGGCGCCATCCAAGGGACGGGCGGGCGTCACGGATGCCAAAGAGAAGTGGGCGGAGCAGTATGTCGCAAAGCGCATGACCAGCTTTCTGAAGCAGCTCATTGCCCCGGGCGGTATCTCCCAGCAGGATGTCCTCCAGCTTGAGTCCGCGCGTCGCTGTTTGTTACCGGTAGCCGGAATCACCGAGCCGCTCCCGATTGCAGCTGCGGGTCATCCGGCCACCGATGATGACTAATTAGGGCGCTTGCAGGACCTGTCCGGCAGCAGCAAGGCGTGGTCGAAGCGCCGAATAGGATACCGCCTGAGCAGGAGTGCCCTTGTCAAGCGCGATGTCCACCGCAATCGCTGCGCTTTCGGCGAGGACCATGAAGACAGGTTCCATCCGGACGCTGCCGAAGGCGATATGTGATGCCGATAACGCGACGGGAACCCAAATATTGGTGCAATACCCCGTGCGAGGGACGATGCAGCGGTACGACACAGGGTACGGTTTGACGCCGACCTGAACATCCCCTTCGTTGCGCACAAAGCCATTCGCATCCACAAATCGCCGGCAGTTATGCGAATCCATGTTGTAGGATCCCATCCCGATACTGTCACGGAATACCCGGGTCCCCCGACACTCGCGCTCGGTGAGTACAGCATCCGCGACCATCCGGCGCGCTTCACGAACGTAGAGCTGATGTGACCATCCCCCGGTGCGTGGAAACTCATCAAGACACATCCCGTACCCGGACATCCGCAAGCTGATCGCATCAGGGACATCCCCTTCGGTCGCCAGATACCAGTACCACCCAGCTTGCCATGCAACGTGACGCTGGAAGATCACTTCACGCTCAGCGTAAGTAGCATCTGGCCAGCGATCGCTTCCACCGATGAAGTCCGTCGAGACCGCACCATGGTTATTGTGATCGACTTTATTCATGACAATGGGGTCGAACTTGCCAAACCATTCGTTGTAGTTTGTCTTCAGGAGCCTGGTTACGAGGGCATAGTCGGCCTTGTTGTAGCTGACTGGCTTTTTTATCGGCCGGCGGTTTGTCGCTATCTGCGTCATACACATCCGGAAATTGTAGGCCTGTACACGGGTGTCACCGCTGCCGGTGGCACCAAGAGGTGCGGGGTCGATGCCGGGGAGCAGCCCGGATGCCGGGTTGCCTTCGACGATATAGGGGTCGATTTTGATGTCGCTTTTGAACTGGTGATAGTTTCGGACCTGAACGCCATTGATGGTCTCGTTATAGACGCTGTTGGATTCCCTTCCAACGGTGTACTTGACGCCAGCGCGGGCCATCAGGTCGCCTTCGTAAGAACAGTCGATGAACGCTTTTGCATCCATCGTCAGCCCGCTGGTACAGATCACCCGCTTGATGGTCTGTCCCTTCATTTCAACTTTGTCGACAAACTGTGCGTGGTAGACGGTGACCTGGTGTTCTACCAGCCACTCGAGCAGGACGCGCTCGGCAACATGGGGCTCAAATTTGAACTCTTCGGACTTACCGTAGTGCGCTCCGCACTCGCGGTAGAACTCTCGGCTAAGCCCTCCAATGACGGTTTGAACGCCCGTGTCGGTAAAGGAGAGACCGCCGGATGTCATCCCTCCGACGAAGCGGCTTGGGTTTAGGATGACGACGGTGCGCCCGCGCTTTCGGAGGGCGATTGCGGCGACGACGCCCGCTGCGGTTGCCCCGTATACACAGACATCCGCAGTTATGACGGGACGACTCGGAAATGGAACCGGCGGTCGGTAGTAGTAGAGGTTCGGGTGGATTTCAGGTTCGGGAAATTGTGCGATCACGATGTATGTCCAGTCTTTTCAAGGCTATCCAAGAATGTAACAAGCCTAGTCCAGTGTTCCCGTTGGTGACGGATTTTATCCGTGGCATGAGGAACACAAACGCTCTGGCCGCTTCGGAGGACGGCAGCGATGTCTCCGATTGATGAAAAGAGCCCGGATGCCAGCCCGGCAAGTGCCGCGGCACCAAG
>JBEDDQ010000096.1:0-7021 GCA_041176185.1 Armatimonadota bacterium
TCCGCAAACACACCGTTTGCTGAGCTTGCCTTCAAATCGAAGTAACCGCTTCGCGCTTTAGTCGACCAGCCCGGTGGCTTCCAGGAGCTTCATTTATTCAAAACAACAACGGGGCACATTAGGCGTTTTCATACCTGACAGCCAACATTGCGTTACATTCACTTACTTGATGTTGCGTAATCAATGAGTTCGTCCCCGTCAATATCCGGAAAGTTGTCACTGCAATTTGATAGGATAGGGATTCGATGAGTGCATTCATACTGGTCACCGGAGCATCCGGCATCGCAGGGCTTGAAACAACAAACGCCTTGCTTGCCGCAGGCTTTCGTGTCCGGATGGCGGATGTCACCCGGCCAGCTTATATCCCGGAAGGCGCTGAATTCACCCGTTGCGATACACGCACTCCCAGTGATTGCCTCGATGCCGTCGCAGGCATGGATGGCGTAGTTCACCTCGCTGCCTGGCACTGTGGACATATCCCGCCCGTCTCGGACAACACCATCTGGGCAGTTAACACGGATGGCACATTCAACATCCTACAAGCATGTAGGCATAACAACATCCGGACCGTTGTCTACGCATCATCGATGGCCTACGGGCACGGCTCGGTCTACAGCGTGACCAAAGTCGTCGGTGAGGAAATGTGCCGGGGCTATCACGTCCAAACTGGGGCAGCCGTCGCGATGCTCCGGTATCACGACTTTGTTCCCAAGCGCTATCTTGACTTTGGGGCAAAGCTCCTGCGTAACGGCGTCGATGTCCGCGATGTCGCTGCATCCAATGTGGCCGCTATCACCGCTGGAATGGATGGTCGTTACACGATTTTTAGCAGTGTTGTGCACACAGACCATGGCATCCCACCTGTCGTCCTCCAAAAGTTTCCGATGTACTGGGAAGTCTGGTGTGAGCAGGTCGTTCCGGGAAGCACTGAGCTCATCGATGCCTATGGCATCGACATCCCCGCCGAAGTCGAACAGCATGACCTTAGCAAGATTTACGCGCTGACCGGTTGGAAGCCTACGATTGGTTTCCCTGCATTCTTGGCTGATCTCCAGCTCCGCCATCGGCGAGGGGAGGATGTCCGTAATCTCTGGGCACCTGGTCGGATCCCAGAAGCATCTTGATAACTGATACACCATCCCATAGTCTTAGGAAACACTAACATGAACCCATGGCTCGCCGCAGCGCTTGCACTCACACTCATCGCTCCTCCAAAGCCCGGAAAACATGAACAATGGGATGCGGAAATCGCAAAGCTCGAAGCCAAAGCCGCTAAGCGCCCCGATTTACACGGTGGGGTGGTCTTCACCGGAAGCTCCAGTATTAAAAACTGGAAAACACTTACCAAAGACTTCAATGGAATCCCAGTCATCAACATGGGTTTTGGTGGGTCTGAGCTGGCGGATGCCGTCTATTACATCGACCGCCTCGTCCTTCAATACAAGCCCCGCGTTGTCGTGGTCTATTCCGGTGAGAACGACATCAACGCAGGTGTCCCCGTCCGGAGGGTTCTCGAAGACCTCAAGCAGTTCATCACACTCGTCCACAAGAGCGATGCAAACACAAGAATTATCGTTGTGTCACTCAAACCCAGTCCATCCCGTGAGAAGCACCTCACCAAGGTCCGCGAATACAACAGCCTCGCGGCTGACTACGTTAAGGGCGTTCGAAATGTCGAATTTGCCGATGTCTTTACACCTATGCTGACACCCGATGGCAAATTCCGTGACGAGCTCTACGTCTCTGACAGACTCCACATGACCCCTTCCGGTTATATGATCTGGACAGACTTGCTGGCCCCGATGGTAAAGAACGCTATCCTGCAGCGCTGACATTCATTGTGATTGCGACCATGTTATAGTCATGGTTGATGATTGCAACGCGTGAAGCCACACTGACCTTTGATAACGCATCCCTCTTTCGGGACTTTCCAAACCAGCCACGAAATGAGAACAAAAAGCTTGTCCTAAGCATTGCGATTCCCCGTGACTACACGCATACGGGAGAGGTGACAGTTAGCGCCTGGCGCCCGGAAGACACTCTGAAACCCATCCCGATAAGCCGCGAGACGATTGTGGAAACACATGTCGGCATTTACCCCTACGAGGACACTGAGGCATCCCGTAATGGGAGCGAATGGTGTGTCAACTTTGCCGACAAGTGGCTGTTCAACTACGGAGAAGGTAACCTCCTCGCACAGGATGAGCTGCAAATCGCAGAGCATCCGGTTGCAAGCTGCCTCCGTCATGCCATGGCTGGCACCGCCATCAAGCCGCTGACACGCAACCCGAACAGTGCCGATGCACCGCGGCCACTCCTCATCAAAGGTATCCTCAGGCACGTCCATTTAGACACCACCACCGGACTCTATGGGAATGCGTTCGCATACGCGTCCGCCGATGATGTCAGTGCGGCATGCACTCCAATCAAGCCGCCAACGGTGAGTAATATCATCGCCATGGATGCACCTCCCGGTGGCTCTGTAAGCTACACGCGTGGGACATTGGTCGATATCTGGGACACTGCACTTACGGCGTTCTTTGGAGCGGTATCTGAAGCCAGCGCATCGGGTTCTGATGCAGATAATGCCTGCACCATCCACACAGGCTGGTGGGGAACTGGGGCCTATGGTGGTAACCGCTCCCTGATGGCCATCATGCAGGTTGTCGCAGCACGGGCGGCTGGTGTCTCAAGGCTTGTCTTTCACACCGTGGATGACCGTGGCGCCGATGACTTCGAAACAGCCCTGGCCCTTCCCGGACTGGCTGCATTCACCGATTCTGAGACGATCGACCCCGAGGCGTTCCTTGAGTACTGTATTGGGCAGCGGTTCCAATGGGGTATCAGCAACGGAACCTAAGCTCTAGTCATTCGAGTCCGTCACCCCGCCATTGCCAAGCTCAGCGTGTAAACCAAGCGCTCTAAGACCGCGGCCATGCCCACCAGCGAGCTCCGCAGGGTAGCGCTTGTTTGGCCGCATCACAGCCCACTGGTCACGATTAAACCGATCTTCAGGTACACGGTCAGGGCGTGATAGGTCAAACTTAGCAGTGGATTTCGACTTTGGATTCGTGGCAAAGAGGTCTATCTGTGCAGGGATCGCCTTGTAAGGTTTAAGATCAGATTTTGGTCCAAAGCAGGCAAGCAGTGGCGTCGAAAGCGCTTCGGTACGGGAAAGGCCCTTGGCTCCGAGAATACCCTTGATGGTTCGAAGCACCGACCCTTGATTGTAAAACGTGGAGTTTACGCCAAGCTTACGCGTCCGAGGACTGATCACAAGACACACTGACCGGTGGCCATCGACATGGTCAACGCCATCCTGAGGGTCATCCTCAACCACGAAGATCACGGTGTCTTTCCATACAGGACTCTTCGAAACGGTTTCTACAAGCTGGCCGAGGGCGGCATCATTGTCCGCAACGTGCGCAGCCGGCGTTGGCGCTCCGGCGGATGAGCCACTGGTGTGATCCTGCGGGAAATACACTGTCATGAAATTCGGAACCCGCTTCTCCTTCACCAGTCGGTCAAATGTCTCATTGAAGACCCTCACCCTGAGCAGATCCGGGATGTTCATATTCCAGCCTGGATAGGCCCGAACACTGTGCTGACGGACACGCTCAATCCCGATCAGCTGGCTGGACTCTGGCAGCGGCAGGCCTTGCTGCGCCTTGCGAAGTAAGCTGGCATACGTCTCGCCACGTGGCATCCCAGCTGTGTCATACTCCCCAAAGTTCAGAAATGACTTTCCAGTCGCCATCACCGCATCCCAGATATGCCCAGTCTGCGAGATAGCCAAAGGCTCATCCCCATACGGATAGGAACGAGTCCAGCCACCAAAGGAGCGCTCAAAGAAGCTGGTTGCATTGCCTTCCGTTGTCCACGAATGGCCATCCGCGCTCAGAACACCATTGCAGTAATAGTTATCCAAAAGCACAAAATCGTTCGCCAGCTTGTGGTGATTAGGCGTAATCTTGCCGCCATACAAACAGAGCTCAGGATCGCCATTCGCTCCTTTGACATCTCCAAAGACATGGTCATATGTCCTGTTTTCCTTGATGACATAGATGACATGCTTGAACGCGGGATAGGAACCCTGCGATTGACTCGGGGTTTTAGCAGCTCTGAAAGGCTTGCCTGTGTCCGCATTGCGGTCAATCAACTGAACCAGCCCTGTGAACTGGTAAACATTGCGACGTTTACGCTCATCAGGGTTGACATCAACACGCACCGGCTCGCTCGTGGCGATTCGCCCATACTTATCTGGAGCGATGTCCCGTCCGCGGGATCCAAGACCCTTTGCGCTCACGATTGCCAGGTGGTTACGGTTGCCGGAAACCCCAATCGGATACCACCCCGTCGCGTACTCAACCTCCGGCTTCCAATTTTCCTTGTTAAGCACAACAACCTTGTTCGCGCCCCCCAGTGTGACCGCCACGCGGTTGTCGGGGAGGTCGGTCAACGATGTTGGCGCTTCATGTCGACCGGCGTTCCACAGCGCTTTCCAATTGCCCGAAGTTGAAATGCGCAACAGCTGGTCGCCATCCGCGCAGGCCACCGCAATCGCACCGCCATCCGCAAGACCAATCATGTCCAATGGCTGCGCGGGGACAGGCACGGATGTAAGTTTCCGGGGGGCTAAATCACCACCGGATGGCACGACAAAGGACTCGACGGTCCCGCCAGTGCTGATTCCGCGTTCATCCACGGCGACCTTGGTCTTACTCGAATCGGCTGAACGGTTACGCCATGTCGGCGTCTGACCCCAGCAGCTCACCCACATCCGGGAACCGATGACCCGAATACCCACCGGTGCAGGCGCCGTCTCCACGGTCCAGGAAACATTTCCAGATTCAAGGTCAATCGCATGGATGGCATTGGAACGGTTGGCAGCTACGAAGATGTGTGTGTCGTTTAGCGCAAGTCCCGCTGGGTACGGTACCCCGGCACGGCCAGGCGGTACAGTCAGTTTTCGAACCAGCTTAGGGGGATTCTGGGTGATGTCAAGCTCATCCACACCATTCGATGCATTGCTGGTGTAAAGGCGTGTCTCCTGCTCGTTTACCACCATCCCGCCAAGCCCGGACCCGCCAAGCTTTACGCGTGCTGTGACACTCGATTTCGCCACATCAAGAACCGTGATGCCATCGTTGTCACGCACATACACCGTGCCACCATCCGCGCTAAGTAATGTCGCGATCGGCCGGCGGTCAATCAGGACGGACTTCCCAGCCGGCTGGATCACATCCCCGGTTGGGACAACCACCCCGCCGCCAACGATGTCGCCAACCCTGATCGGAGTTGGGGCAGCGGCGATGGATACACCTGCGATGGCACTGATGGCGATGAATGGTGCAATACCTGGCTTCATGGCTCCACTATAGCAGAGCAGGTCTGGTGGCTTACATCATGTTGGCATAACAGGATTCACCAAATCTCGCTAGGTGAACTCAGGCACCTAACAAATGACTGATGTCATTGACGCCGCCGGTTGGGTAGATGCTTGTGGCGACTACCGGCCCGATTGCAAATGCATTTTCCACATAAATCCGTTGGACTACATCGCCAAGCATGCTTGGAATCCAGACATTGGTTACGCCCTCATCGCCATTCCCATGGATGAGCACACACCACGAGAGGTGATCATAGTGCCAGCCGATTTCTCCAACCCGGGCAGGGCGCTCGACTTCGAGCTGCTGTGACCAACCCGCGAGAATTTGCGCGTAATAGCCAACATAATCCGCCTTGCCATGTCGCTCGGCACACGTCGCGCTGGATGTCGCTGAGACATCCTCATGCAGCCACGGCTCAAGATGTGTGACATCAAATGTATTCAGCGTTGCCGCGTATGCAGCACACGCCATCAGCTGCACCCGGTTCGCATCATCCGCGACCAGCTGCGTAGGCATCTGGCTTGGCTGACGACGCTGAATCACGCTGTGCGCAAATGTTGGCAGCTGTTCGCAGTTACCCAACAGTGCATTGGCGAATGGTCCGAGGAACTTTCGCTCAGGAGACCAGTCTGTTACCGCGAAAACAACCTCTCCGAAGCATCCCAAAAACTCGCCTTCGAGCAGCTCGCGGAAGACCTTGGCTGTTGATGCCGGGTCGTTTCCAAACATCCCGCAGCCCCATGCACCAAGCACCAGCCCCGTGTAACCAAGGGATGCTGCGACTTCAAGCAGCCTATGGATACGCTTTCGGAACAGCTCACGGCAATACGCATCCCGGTATGGTGAGCTGATCGGCGCCGCGCACGTGACAACATCGCAGACCCACGGATACGCCACCAAATCGCTGTTTTCGTCCCGTATAAATGGGACATCTCGGGACACAATGCACCAGTCACTCGCATCCTCGTAAGGCATTGTCTTGTGGACTTCATACATTTCGTGACCAACTAGCGTCCCATATAGCATGCTATCCCGGCACAAGGCCTCTTCCTGCGTTCGGCCACCATCCAGAAACCAGCCACCAGGGTTCGTACCATTCGCAAAGTTGAGTGCCAATACCGAATGGCCATGCTCGCGAAGCACCCGCGTTGCTGCTTGGGTTGTCGTATTGACCACCGACACCAGCGTTTGGTCAATCAGTGGGTTTTGGGGATGGCGGGTCAGGTCACGCAGCGGAGGAATCGAGAGCGTTCCTGCTTTACATTTCTGAACGGCGGTTCGGATGTCAACATGCTCACCGGATGCTGCCACATAAGTTCCAGCAGCCCAAATCGTCACCGTTTCCGCCGCCAGCGCAGCCGCTCGTGGCTTGTCAATTTGGCAAATTTGGAAGTTGTGAGCTGCCATCTCCTCTGAATCCTGAACAGGATTGGCGACATAACGTGACATCCGCAAACTCCTTGTAAGATACATCCAATCAGCGCACGGGCATCAATGCCGCAGCGGCGCTACTTGGGCAGAATATCAGATGCTGGAGACCTGCAGACCGATGAACTTTCAACGCACGCTTCCCACCGTCGCCACGCTTGCGACCATTTCGCTCACCAGTCTTACCGCTCTCGGTATCCGAA
>JBEDDQ010000097.1:0-4472 GCA_041176185.1 Armatimonadota bacterium
CCAGTCCGCTTCGGCTAGGTCCGGGAACATCGGGACTTCATCAAACCCTAGGCTTACTGTACGACCGCTGTCGACAAAGTAAACATCCCCAGAGTTCCATGGAGTTTCGATACCAGTGGTAACGATGCATTCTTTACAGTCGCGACCTTCTGCAAGGAACGCATAGGTGTCTCCAAGGTCGATGGTCTCATCATCCGGGAGGCCCGTCGGCAGCTTGGCAAGGCCCATCCCTGTGGTTGTCGTAAACGCAGTCCATACATCGATGGGAGGTTCAAGGCTGTCCATCGAGCGGTTATTTCGGGTGCCATCCGCCCGGCGGCTTGGGTCGTAGTAAATCACCATCCCGTCAGCATTTGCCGTACGGCAGTCACCGGCAACAACCGTTATCTTTCCAGGCGTCGGACACCGTGCAGCATTCGTTGCGGCAAAGTGGGCCCTCGCGGGATCGATTTCGTAGCAGGTTACATCGAGGCCCGCAGCGGCGAGCTGGAGCGCTTCTATTCCGCAGCCAGCGGCGATATCGAGCACCGGGCGTCCAGTTGCGGCCAGTAAGGAAGCGTGGACGGCAACCAGAGCGGGGCTCGTCGCCATCGAAAGACCATCGTCATCTGCGAAAAGGCGGTCCGCAAATGCGAAGCCGCGAGCATCAGCGCGTTTGCGTATATCCCGGATGGTTGCGAGTGCGGATGTCTGCCCTGGGGTGATTTCCGGAAATGCTTTACGTAGTGCCAACACCGTGGATGCTTTGTCTCTGAGGTCCCATGCAGGATGATTCAGGATGACTTCGGCAGCACTGGATGTCGCGAACTCAGCATCCAGCAGTGTCAGAACTTAACTCCGAGCTTGGCTTCTGCCCTGTAGTCATTACGTCCATTCGGGGATGTGATTGCACGGTTATTCGTCATCGTTCCGCTGAGGGAGAAGTTGAACGAGTTGGAAATGTTGTGTGTAAATCCGAGGGAATATGTCGCTAGGCCTTTGTTGATGGCTGGTCCGTAGGCAAAAGTGTCTTTATAGCCACCTGTCAGCTGTGTTCCGGAGCCGAAGCGCCAGCCGAGTGTAAGACCGGTTTCTCCAAACTGGGGAGCGCCTCCCGCTTTGGCTATGACGTCTGCCGGCGTTCCAGTTAGAAACTCCGTATCCGCATATGTACCTCCAAGTTCGAAGGCACCCAACTTTGCAGTAATTCCATACTCGCGCTTTTCAAGCGGGTTGAATTTATCCTTTTGTGCTGGGTCATCCGGGTTGAGGATGTAGGTACCGCGAACGGTCACTCCCTTGATTGGATTTATAGCAATGTCAGCGTTAGCACTGTCGCGATTGGCGGCAGCTGTTGCTGTGTTGTTATCGCGTAACCGTAAGAGTCCGTTGACCTTGAAAAGTGTCTTAGGCGTACCAACCATTGCCACAATATCTGTCGTCTCGACCTGCTTCTGGCCATCGGTGAGAGTCTGAAAAGAAGACTGCAGCTTTGCGCCCGGGGATGGGATGAGCTCAGCGGTTGTCTTTGTTGTGGCAACATTCCTGGATGGCGTAGCGGCACCGCCAACGGGTGTGATGACACCAGTTGTTTGTTCATTGGCAACGGTCAGGCCCTTGATAGGGTTGAACGAGACCTGGAAGCCATTGCGGTTTTCGAGAGCGTAGCCGGTCTGGTTATTGAAGTTTGAGACTGTGACGGCTGCGTTTTGCCCACGTCCCCAGATTGGTGTCTGGAGTGTAACTGCCGTGTCACGGGCAAGTCCACCAGCCTTGGCGTCTTCTTTTGTCGTCGCTGTTTGACCTACAGCAGCTTTGACGTTCGCAGCCCCGAGCTTAGATGACACATCCACCTTGTCGAGGACAATCCCGGTCTTGTTGGCAGCATCATCCACGATGTCGCCTTGGCTGCGTGTGACATTCACACCAACGGGCATCTTCTTCGTAGGAGCAACCTGCAAGCCAACGGTTTGGAGGTCACCAGCATTGGTTTTCTTACCAGATTCGCCATCCGTGCGCTGAAATTGGTAAGCAAGCTTTGCATTTCCAATATGCTGACCAAGGTCCAGCTGGTCTGTTGTAAGTGCAAACGCTGAGCCATCTTGGAGCTGGCGGGTTCCATCTGTACGCTTGAGGGCAAGGGATGGCTGGCCTTTGGCACCACCATACTTCAGGACTGATGTGTTTGTATCCGTGATAACCCGTCTGCGATCGGGTGTTGCTACATCGGTTTGCAGGAGGTTGCTCGAAAAATCAAGCACGCCCACCTTGGTGTTGAAGTTTGTGGTGTCTGTCATCGTACCGATACGCACGCCATTCGGGTCTGTTTTGACATCCCCTCCGCGGTTGAACGACAAACCTGGCAGCTTACCTCCGCCGTACGAGAACTGGAGAGCCTGTTTGTCTGCGAACCCGGTTTTGCCATCGGTTCCAAGGGCATCCATGCGGGTGATATCCGCGGCAATTTTTGCACCGCCTACCGCACCCGAGAAGCCTATTTCATTGGTATCGGTGTCGATACGTTTATCACCAACATACATCGACTGGTCAGTCCGCCCGAGCTTTAGCTTGGGAGACCCTTTGAGCATGCTGACCGGGACAACGAAGCCGACCTTTTGCTGATCGACGACGGTGGTTGCTTTGTTTGCGCCAAGTGTGTTCGATCGCAGGTTCTGGACGGTGAAGTCACTCGTGCCAAGGCGTCCACCGAGATTCGTCTGGGTGGCATCGACGATTGTCTTGTTACCGGCAGGGTCGACCACGGTATCCGATGTCTGTAGGAGACCAAGGGATGGGGTTCCACGCTTGGCATTACCTGGGAGAGCAAACTGCAGCCGTGAGCGGTCAGATGCTGTCTTTTTGCCATCCGCTGTATAGGTCTCGTTGACAGTGTTCTGGAATCCAAGAGCACCACCGGCGACCTTGGTGTTGAGCTGGGAAACATCATTGGCTGCGCCGACAAGCACGCCCTTATCATTACGCTTGATGTCATCGTTGCGGTTGAAGCCAAGCAATACCGGCTGGCCTTTGCCACCGGGAAGTGAAAACGCAGCTGTTTCCTGCTCATTTCCAAGCGTTGACTTATTCCCGGCGAGTGTTCCTGTGCGGTTGACATTATAGGAAAACGCCGAGCGGCCAAGGGATCCCGCGATGTTACCCTTATCCGTGGATGTCAGCGAGCGGTTACCTGCAGCATCGAGGCGCTCATCCTCAGCACGGTTTGCCGCAAACGCCATCAGGCCCGTTTTACGTGATGGCAGCGTCAGACCATAGCCACGCTGATCTGCCTGAGCTTTACGTCCATCGGGGAGGATAGTGTCCGTCTGCGCAGTGTTCAGCTGCAGACCAACACCGCCTAGCATGGTTCCAAAGGATGACCTATCGGTCACCGAACGCGTTATTTTGCCTGCGGCATCGGTGGTTTCATCGTTGGACCGGACAAATCCAAGACCCGGCCGCCCCTGCTTGTCCGCCTGTGCCAAAGCAAAACTCAGCGTTTCGTTTGCAGTAGCAGTTGTCTTCTTACCTGTCAGGGTTTCATTGCGGGTGTTCTTATATGCAAGCCCAAGTGCACCAAACTGCTGTCCGAGGGCCGCGGAACGTCCCGATGAACCTGTGGTTACACCTTTGGCATCCGTGGTTGTCGTATCGTTATAGGCAAGGTTAAGCGTCGGCTGGCCTTTACCACCACCGAGCTTGAATGCTGCGATGTCTGCCAATGTCCCATTTGGGCCATTGAGGTTACGCGAATCACTGTGGTTGAACGATAGATTGGCATTATTCGTCGGTGAAACACGTCCGCCGAAGTTCAGGGCCTGAAGCGCATCCGTCATCCCAAATGTCTTGCCGAACTGAGGAGCGAACTGCTTGCCACCACGCTGGAAGCCAAAGTCGACACCATTTTTGGCATCGCCGCCCTTGTAGCCCAGCTTTACACCCGCGAGGTTTTCGACCGCGGACTTTCCGGCAACTCCGCCAGGCGCTGCCGTTTCAGGTGCGTAGTAAAAGTCGGTGGACAGTCCGCCACCCATGACGTTTTGCTTACCCGCATACCCGAGAACCAGGCGAGGCATGTTGTCACCGGTGCCTCCGGTGAACGTCGTCATGTTGAGGTTGCCCATTCCGAGGGCAGCCAGCCGGAATGTCAGCGGAGCCGCCTGGGATGGATTGGCATTACGTTGCGAGCTCTCAGGATAATAGCCATACGAAACTCGAATCACTTCAGCGCGCTTGATAATGCGGTCGAAGGTTATTTCGCCAGTTGCGATATCGAGAACATAGCTTGCAGTTCTCTGCGGGACATTGTCCACGGTAACCCAAACTGGCTGACCTGGGCCGAACAGGAAGTTACGGTACGACAAGACATAGGGACCCTTTTTGTCCTGGCCAAGGAAGGCATCGGACATCTGGGATGGTGGCGCAAGGTTAGACAGACCACGCGGGGCGGCAGAGGTGTTGAACACCGTTTGGGCCTGCACAGATGGGGTCACAGA
>JBEDDQ010000098.1:0-4156 GCA_041176185.1 Armatimonadota bacterium
GTGTGGGAACTGCTCTGTATGCAACTGCTGGCGGTATCCTGATTGCTCTGGTCTGTTTCATTGCCTACAACTACTTTGTCTCCCGCCGCAGCCGCATCATTGCCGAGACTGAGCAGGCTGCAAATAAGCTGATTAATGTTCTTGAGGCCCGCGGCACTTTCGCCCGCTGAAAGTTAACCACCCATGCGTTTCAGAGCATCCCGGGAGATAAAGCACACCAAAATCGAAATCATCCCGATGATTGACACGATGTTCTTTCTCCTCGTGTTTTTCATTCTGGCTTCGTTGAACATAATTGACCTACGGGGAATCAATATTGAGCTTCCTCCATCCGCGATGTCAAAGGTTCCAGTAAGGGACCCACGGGATGTCAAGCTCGAAGTCGAGATTGACGCCAATGGCAACAAGTACGTCAATAACGGTTCAAAGATTCCTGCAGGCGATTCCATTTCGAAGGAACTGCTTGCTGCAGTAGTCAAACAGTTTGGACGTCAGCCATCCACGCAGGATTTATCGGTAATGACGGTGATTATTGCGCCAGATGAAACGACGTTTCACGAGCACGTCATCAGTGCCATTGATGACTCCCGGTCGGTAAAAATTGGTAAGTTCGCTGTTCGTTGACAGGGATTAGGTAAGTAAATGGCGTTTCGTCGACGGCGGGAAATCAAGCAGACTAAAATCGAAATCATTCCGATGATTGACACGATGTTCTTTCTGCTTGTCTTCTTTATTCTGGCATCGCTGAACGTGATTGATATGAAGGGAAGCCGCGTAGATCTTCCTGATAGTGTCAACCAGGATACTCAGGCACGAGCGAAAGTGACGATTACAATCACTAAAGACCAGAAAGTCTCCGTCAACCAGGGGCAAGTAATAGGTCAAGGCGGTTCTCTCGGTTCCGAGCTCCTGTCCGCGTTGACATCGGATTCTGCTAATGGAGCAATCACGGTCCGCCCTGAAGATGCGATTGTCGTCATCAATGCTGACAGCAAGGCACCTTACTCCATTATTCGGAAAGTTGTCGATCAGGCTCGGCAGGTTCGCTTCAGGAAGTTCTCGATCGCCACTGATCCAAAGCTCGGATTTTGAACGGAGACAGATAAGCCATGGGTATCTTCAAAACACAGGAGATCCGCGCCGCAGGCGCGATCGATCACCTTATCCGTCTCCCTGAGGATGATGTCGCATCCCGCCTCAAGACGGCCATTGTTGTTGCATTGGTGGCAAATGCAGCCGTGTTTACTGTTGCGTTTTTTGCATCGGTTTTGCATAAAGCTGATGCGCCGCCTCCATTGCAGGTTGAGTTTCTCGAAAAGGCATTCGATGACCTTCCACGTGTGATGAAGCTCAAGCCGGTTGTTGAGCGTCCGAAGAACATACCGTTGATTCGTCGTCGCCCTGTCCTTTGGCCAAAAGTCAAGCCAAAACCGCTTGAGAAGACCATTGTTGTCAACAAGCCAAGGCCGCTGCCACTCTCCAAACCGGTAGAGAAGCCGCGACCTCGTCCAAATGCTGTAGCTGAAAAGGCTAACGAGGCTCCTGTTAAGCCAAATGTAACGGCACCAAGCCCTGCTGTAAGTACGCCGCGTCCTACCACTGTCACCAGCAATAGCGACACAACAGCTCGGGTGAACACCAGCCGAGCAATCGCTGCAGGTGCGACTCCCGAGGGACCAGGAGTAACCGGGCCGAACTTCCGACGGAATACCCCGCGTACATCCGGGCAGCTGGCTGCATCTGATTCATCTCCAAGCGTAAGCGCGGCCACGGAACGTGACTACGCTGCGCTGCCAACGGCTGCCCCTAAAGCACCAATGAGTGCATCGCCAACCGCAAGTCGGGCTGGTGCCGGGGTCTCGATGGGGACAGTAGGAACCGTTGCCAGCCGGAAGTCCACGGGTGTTGGTATCAGTGGGGATGCGGTTCGTGTAGATGCAATCTCAACACCATCCTTTATAGGGCGAAGAGGTCCAGCGCTTGGATCTACGGCTATCATCACTGATCGGCCGACTATCCTAACTGCAGCGATGGAAGAGTCCGGAACAGCAAACTCTGGACTTGCAACTATCCAGGGGGCCAAGGGGACTGTTGCAAAATCTGTGGCTATCAGCAAGACGGTCGTTTCAGGTTCTGGTTCTGGAACAGCATCCGCCGGAGTCGGTGGACGTAACCTTTCCGTTTCCGACACGGTTTCTACCGCCGTTTCCGGTGCAGCATCATCCGGTGCGACCCGCGTGCCACGCCTTGGTAACAGTGCTATCGCAGCAGCTGTCGGAGCTAATCGGCCTGGCGCCGCTGCAGAAGGTGATGGCGGTGCGGGGCCAATTGGTGGCAATGACAACATCGGAGCCCTTGCGACTGCCGCCACGCGTGCTGCTGGCGGTGGAACCGGGCCCGTCGGAGCCGGAAGCGGTTCGGCTCGCCTTGGTGGCGGTAGCGGTGGTGGAAATGTCAAAGCGACTGCATCTACATCAGATGCCAAAATCTCTGCGAATCCAGACAAAGTCACCAGCGATAGCGACCGAAAGCCAATCACGGTAAACACATCCAATATCGCCAAGTCCCAAGGCGCCGGTGGATCTGCCGCAACGCGTAACGAAGATGCCCGTGCAACCTTCAAACCTGATGTTGAGCTTTCAACAGATCTCAAGCGCAGGCAGTTTAAAGCCCGTGTGCTGGTTGAAGTAGAGGTTTCCGCTGCTGGAATCAGTACGACGACGCTGATTGGTGGCTCAGGGGATGCTGAAGTCGACAAGGCAGTGCTTTCAACACTTCGTCGTTGGAAGTGGGTACCTGGCTACCGTGATGGCAAGGAAGTCACAACCAAGCAGAAGTTTGAATACATCATCCGTATCAACTAGTGACTGACTAACTCAGACCTTAAAGTGAACAACGTGCGGCCCAATGGGTGACCGCACGTTTTTCTTTATCAGTGGGCTGGGTGACCTACAGGTCGGGTAATGCTTGATCACATACCTGTGAGTTCCGAGGTATCGCCGGACCGGGCGGTCTGGATAGTAATAGTAGACGAAACTGTTAATCTAGTCATCTGAAATCCGGAGTGCAGCACACTGTTGACCATGACTATCGACGGTTGAATAAGGTAATGTGCTAACACGCTCTTAATCGACAAAGGAATTGTCCACCTATGGCTGGTTGCCACTCGTTTACATCCACCACACTTCTGCGCTCCTTAGGTATTGCCGCAATCATCATCCCTGTGATCAGTGGGCAAAGCTCCCACAGCCAGCAGGTTGCAACGCCTGCCGGGATGCCGATGCCGCAAACCCCGCCAGCAAGCGATATTGCACCAATGGTTTTGAAGGCAACCGTAGGCGCCGAGAAGCGGCTGCAGAGCAATGGTCAGATGGTTGCGATGGTTCAGGGCCGAACGATTACGCTTGAGTTTGACCAGATTGATAAAACCCGCATTACCAAGGTCGACAAAGATGGCAAGATCACCGTGGAAAACACAGTTGAATCCAGCCAGGCAAAAGTCGGTGGACAGGCTATTCCCGATGATGCCCCAAGCAAAGACATCGATACCATCACGTTTGATACCGACAACAGCCTCGTTTCCTATCAGTCTTCCGATACCGATCAGGATTCCCTGAAACGCTCCGTACGGCTGTTCAGCGCGACGCAGCCTCTGTTTGCCAATGTTCCGACAAAGGTTGGCACTCAGTGGAGCAAGATGCTGAAGGCCGATGCTATCCCTGGGATGCGTGATGCCAAGGTCGACATGATGGTCATGGCTATCGAGCCAAAGCAAGGCGTCCCTTGTATCCGGCTTGGTGTTCGCTTTTTGGAAACATCCGGGTCCACTCCACTCCAGTCCGAAGGCATTGTCTGGATTGAGCGGAGCAGCGGAGACAAAGTTGCCGCTGAATGGAATATCCGGAATCTTCCGCTTGGAGATGACACTGAGCTCGTCAGCGGCCGGGTCGTAGAGACACGGATTTCCGGCGGTATTCTCGCATCACAAAATGGTGGGGCCTCGCAGGATACGAGCAAGCCATCCACAAATCCAACCCTCCCTGTCCCCGCTGGCCCGCCAAAGCCGGAAGCTAAAAAAATCGATGAGCTGGTAAAGGATTTCGAAAAGCTCCCAGGGCTTATGACCCTTTATCGGAAAAAGGATGCTGCATCCGGG
>JBEDDQ010000099.1:0-11564 GCA_041176185.1 Armatimonadota bacterium
TACCAAATATGGATGTTAGCCGGCACCGCTAGTTGACCATACTAAATCGCGCATTTTATTTGTCTCCATCAATACCACTGAACGGACTTTCACAATAATCCGTTATTTTTAATTATTTTCGCTTTTCTCGCGCCGGGTTTTCCACCACGGCTACTAAGTATAACTAACAGGTTTTGGTGTGTCAAGTAAAAAGTTACTGTTGAAATTACTAGACTTCTTGCACCGATTCTGTGCTACTGACAGTCCCGTGAAAATGTCCACATCAAGGTAAACCCGCGGATGTACCGAATATCCAGTTATTCCGGAGTTACCCGCCATGTACTCAACTATCTACACACAAGTCCCCCAGCCAACGCCCGTAAACAACGCAACACCAGCAATCCCAGCACAGGCACAAATTAATCAGATTCTGATGGATGCCGTTAATGCAGGTGCAAGTGATATTCATGTTTCAGCTGGGCTACCCCCGATAGTCCGGCAAGATGGAAACCTGCATCAAATGGGAACGACACCGCTGACTCCTGATGAAGCAAAACTCCTCGTTGAAGCTCTGCTGGCAACCGACCAAAAGAGCCGGATGCATCGGACTAAGGATGCGGACTTCACCTATGTCATCGATGACTTCGGCCGCTTCCGCGTAAATGTGTATCAACAAAGAGGGACACTCGCAGCAGCCATCCGCCCAATTCCAGCCCACATCCCAAGTATTGAAAGCCTAAGGTTGCCAGCAATATTGAGCGACCTAACCAGATGCCACGCAGGGCTCATCCTTGTCACGGGTGCAACGGGTTCGGGAAAGTCCACGACGATTGCAGCGATGGTCGATCACATCAACCGGGAACGGGCCGTCCACATCCTGACCCTCGAAGACCCCATCGAATACACATTCCAGAACCGACGGGCGATGGTCAATCAACGCGAAATTGGTACAGATTCAGCCGATTTTCAAAGCGCGATGCGGAGTGCTCTCCGTGAGGACCCGGATGTAATCGTTGTCGGGGAATTACGTGATCTCGAAACAATGCGAGCAGCGCTCACCCTCGCTGAAACAGGCCACTTGGTTTTTGCAACCCTCCACACAAGGAGCGCGCCAAGCACAGTAGACCGCTTTATCGATGCATTTTCAGCGGAACAACAGAACCAGGTAAGAACACAGCTCGCCGGGTCCCTGCAAGCCATCATCTCACAACAACTCATCCGCAAAGTCAACGGAGGCCGAATCGCAGCAATCGAAATCCTTACCGCCACCGCTGCCGTAAGGTCGCTAATCCGGGAAGGCAAAACACATCAACTCGCCAATGCAATTGAAACAGGCGGTGAGGCCGGGATGATTAGCATGGACCGAGTTCTGTCAGACCTGGTGAAACAGGGATTTATCAGCCACTCGGATGCACTTGAACGCGCAATAGACCGCGAGTCCATCCATAGATACCTCCGCACACAAAACGCTGTTCATCAACCATCTAAGGCAGCCTAAGCGATGCCATCTTTTCGCTACAACGCTATCGATGCAGCAGGGAGAACTGTACGGGCGCAAATTGATGCCGATTCCCTTGGCGCGGCCGTTCAACGCCTACAGCACCAAGGCCTGCATATCCTTGATGTAAAACCAGGCAACACACAGGTACAGAAGCGTAAATCAGCGACCGGTCGCCCAAAACTTGAAGCCTTGGTGGTTTTCTCAAGGCAGTTTGCAGTGATGATAGATGCGGGGCTTCCGGTTCTTCGCTGCCTCGATGTTCTGTCATCCCAGACCAAGGACCCAGCACTGCTTCGGGCCCAGCTCGCCGTCATCGCCGAAATAGAATCCGGAAAGCCCCTCGCCGCAGCCCTAAATAATCAGCCTCAATGCTTTACAGACCTCTACGTATCGATGGTCAGGGCTGCCGAAGCCGGAGGTATCCTCGATACGATTCTCGATCGCCTTGCGACCTTTCTCGAAAAAGAACTGGAAATTCGAAACAAAGTCAAAGCCGCTCTCACGTATCCCGTACTCGTTCTCATGTTTGCAACAGTGATGCTAAACGCGATGTTCATCATCGTGCTGCCAACATTCTCAAGTATATTCGCCGACCTCGATGTCCCATTACCTACGCTAACCGCAATCTTGTTCGGACTCGCTCACGTGATGCGTACCTATTGGTACATCCATATTGCTATCCCAATCATCGCGATCGCGATAACAAAGAAATGGATATCCACTCCAAAAGGGCGCATCACGCTTGACACCATCCTGCTCAAACTCCCAATTCTTGGAGAAGTGATACAAAAAATCGCCCTCGCACGCTTTGCAAGAACTCTTGGCACCCTGCTCTCAAGCGGTGTCCCACTCCTTCAAACCATCGAAATCGTCTCCGCAACCGCAGGCAACACCGTCCTAGCAAATGCCATCACTGGATGCAGCCGACAGATCCAAAATGGTCGCCGGCTTGTTGAACCCCTTCAGGAAAGCCCGTGGTTTCCACCGATGCTGACAAACATGGTGGAAGTCGGTGAAGAAACGGGACGACTGGCGGAGATGCTGGAGAAGGTTGCGGATTTCTACGAAAGTGAAGTGGATGCCACCGTCAAGGGACTGACATCTCTACTTGAGCCAATCCTGATAATGTTTCTCGGTGTTGTCGTAGGAGGCATTGTCCTTTGTGTCATGGTGCCTATGTTTCAACTCATCTCAATACTGGGTGGATAAAACGACACCGGATTACGCAGGCTAACATCGCTTTCACATTGAACGCGATAACCGCACTGAGATATACTTCGTACCGGTATCAATCCCGCAGCGACCGGAAATCCGACAGCACTTGCATTACGTTGTCGTTATCCAAGCGGTGTGGAGCACCGCACTTCTCACATTAAGGACGCACCCTGTATGGCACTGGACGGCACAATTGACGAGTTGAAGGCGCGCATCGCGCATCTGGAAATCGAGCTCAGTCAACGAAATAAAATCATCCAAGATCTAAACCGTCGTGTACAGGAATCCAATGATTCAACGCAACCGACGCCTGAAATCAATGAGATTGAAGAGACGCTTCGCAGGTTGATGACCCGTATCGGGATGATTGTTCAGGGCACGAAGTGTCTCCTGATGGTCCATGACCCTGAGTCAAATGACCTTATCGCGGAGCGTCCAGCCCTTGGTTTGGATGAGTCCAACCTCGATGGCTTGCGGATCGCGGCAACCGATGGCCTCTCCGGACATGTCTTTACATCTGGTGCGCCGGCCATTATGTACGATGCTGTCACAGATGAGTTTGGTTCGAAGGAAATTTTCAGCCAAATTGGTGTCCGCAACGGTGTCTGTGTGCCTCTGATCGTTGAAAAGCGTGATGAAGAAACCAACAAGGTTGTCGACCGCAAGACGATTGGTGTCCTCCACGTCTTCAACCAGCGCTTTGGCGGTGTTTTCACCGATGAAGACGTAGCCCTCCTCGAGCGGATGAGCCGTAACGCAGCAGCCGTCATCAATACGGCAACCACGTTCCGCCGCGTTGTCGAAGAAAAACGCGAGCTCGAAGAGCAAATCAACGCCCTGTCCATCGGACTGGTGATGATTGGTAAGAACGAGCGTGTCTCGCAGATGAACGCATCCGCGCGGCAGATTCTTGGTATCGCGCTCGATGAGAGCCTGCACAACCGTCCGATGGACTCTGTTGTTTCCAACGAGGATGTCCTTAAACTGCTTCGTGAAGCAACAAACTCTGATGCCGAAGTAACCGACGAAATCACAATTTCGGAGCCAGGCGCACCAGAAAACCTCCACACCTTCCAGGTTCAGTCAGCCGCTGTCAACAACGAATCGGGCGAGCGCCTTGGAACCGTTGCAATCTTCAACGACATTACGGAAATCAAAAATGTCGACAAAATGAAGACCGCATTCGTGTCCACAGTTTCGCATGAGCTTCGTACCCCGATGACATCCATCAAGGGCTTTGTCAGCACACTGTTGATGGACGAAGACGGCACGATGTTTGATCAGAATGACAGGATTGAGTTCTACGGAATCATCGACAAGGAATGTGATCGTCTCCGCCGCCTCATCGATGATCTCCTTAACGTCTCACGTATCGAGGCAGGTGCAAGCATGCAGCTCGTCTTCGATGTTGTTGACCTTCCTGAAGTCCTCAAGAAGACCATCACGATTGAAAACGGCAGCACGTATAAGCGCGAAACGCATACCCTTTCGTTCGAAATCGAACCGGATGTCCCACAGATCATCGATGCTGACCCTGACAAGTTCGAGCAAATTCTCCACAATCTGATTGGAAATGCGCTCAAGTATTCCCCGGATGGTGGTGCGGTAAATGTAAAGGCATCCATGGTTCCTGGAAATGAATTTGTTCAGTTTGCGATCTCAGATGAAGGCCTCGGTATGAGCCCTGAGTTCCTCAAGAAGTTTGGTGAGAAGTTCGCTCGTGCCGATAACCGCGATACACGATCGATCAACGGAACCGGTATCGGTGTCTTCCTCGTCCGTAACTTTGTTGAAGGTCACGGCGGCACCATGTGGCCAGACTCCGAAGGGATTGGCAAGGGAACGACCATCACGTTCACAATGCCTGTAAAGCAGACTGGCGATCAGGACACAAACCTGTCCAGCCGGGTTGCTGGCTAACCTAAAACCATGGCTTCCGTGAACGTCGACATCGTCACGCTTCCGCACGCAGCAGATATGCCACTACCAGAGTACGCTACCGCGCACTCTGCGGGAATGGACCTGCGGGCGGCCATCACGGAAGCCATCACCCTCAAACCAGGCGAGCGCCGGCTCATACCAACGGGCATCGCCATCGCCCTCCCACTAGGCTATGAAGCACAGGTCCGCCCACGGTCAGGTCTGGCACTCAAATTCGGTATCGGGATGGTCAACGCACCAGGCACCATCGATGCCGACTATCGTGGTGAGGTCGGCGTACTCCTAATCAATCACGGACAGGATGACTTCCTCATCTCCCGTGGTGACCGCATTGCCCAGCTGGTCATCGCCAGCTATACACGGGTTTCATGGGTCAAGCAAGATTCTCTGGATGAAACAGAGCGGGGCCGTGGAGGCTTTGGGCACACTGGAAAATCCTGACGACAGGGCACCTACGCTTGCTGAAATCAATCTATGCAAGCTCCGCGGGCAATCATCGGTTGCTATCGCCCTAGCACAGCAGCGACTGGAATCCATTCCGGACTGTGCCACCACCCATGCACTCCTTGGTGAGCTCTATGAAAACGCAGGTCACGTAGCCGATGCCCGCCAGCACTATGCGCTCGCAGTAGACTGTGCCCCTGGCAATCAGGATCATGCTGACCGACTGAGGCGGGTGATGCGGCAGCGAGATGATGCCAAGCAGTCCACCAGCGTGTCCGTTCCCCAGAATCGAGCGCGAAAGCAAACGTCATCAAAGGCGAAAGACAGCAAGGCGAACGTACCTGAGGCTATCAAGGGCTGGTATACATCCCTCCCGCAGTCGGTAAAACTTAGTCTTCTAGTCGTTGGAGCAGTTGCATTTACCCTCGGCGGCATCGCCGTCGGAACGTCCCTCATCAACCGCGGACCCGATCCCGCGCGTGCAAAGCAACAACCAACCTACCCAAAATTCGATCAGTCAAGGCAGTCATCCAGTAGTGGTGACAACACATCAGACTCCACTCCGACACTTGCCGAAGGGGCGAAACCACCGGTTCTCGGCGCATCAGCAGAAACATCCACCGCGCTACCTGAAGATGATGACCCTATCGATCTCCCAGGGACGCAAAACCTCATCTGGGATCCAGAGCGTAAACGCCTGACATTTGATGTTCAAACAGACATCCCAAAGCTCGGCGTGCAGGAACAACGCATCCAGCTCCGACGCCTAGCTCTACAGTGGCTCGATAATGCATTCACCGCTGAACCGGATGCTGCAGAAGCAGTTGTAAACCTCGTTGCCGGGTCGCCCAAAATGACGCTGGTCACCCTTGGTGCAACACGAAGTCAACTCGATATCGCAAGAAATGCAGGTATCCCGGCAGATAGTGCCGTCAGTATTGAAGAGTGGGCGATGCCGTTCAAGAGCTGAACAGCACCCCCATCAATCAATACAGCTTACGCCAGTACAGACTCTTGTAAACCGTTGTCGGCCCACACCAGATCTGCAGTGGCACCCAGGCCCGCAGCAAGCAACACCTTTAGCGACTGGACTCCCTGCACAGGAGTCGCCTCACCACTGGTACGCATCCCAACACCAAACCAAAGCGTCGACAAGTCACCCGTATTGGGACACACCAATTGCAAGCGCTTGCCACCCACCAGGACATCGACAAATCCGGGAAACAACGGGATGCTATTTCCAAATCGAGATGCGACACCGCTCCCGGGAACCAAGCTGATCACACCCGTGAGAACGGGGTTACCTTCATCGGATGCATCCACCTGAATGGAGACAGAATCCACCGTTCCAGGTAACAACAGCTCGCCATCACGGATGACAGTTAAGCCATCGGATTGCGGACCGCTGAAAAATACATACGTTGTCGTGAGCTCGACTGCGGCAACACTCGCCGCGGTTGGTCGATTCATGGACTAAGCTCCCAGTAAATCCGTGATAATCACCTCATCACTGAACAAAAAGCGGTTCCGATAGACAGAGATGACCGCTTCGACCATGTCGTTACCGGCATCAATGTTCACAACCAAATCAACCAGCTGATCACTGACATCACGGCCATCCAGGAACACCCGGGTTCCACGCGCATCCACAAATGGCGTGATGTTCTCAACGATTACCTCGTGAAACGGAAATCGCAGCGTAATCCGGCCCGGAAGCGCATCGAATGGAACATCCGGGTTGTCCATCGGACGGACAAATGCCGTCATGTCGCAGCCTTCCCAGATACCGCCATCAATGGGCTCATCAAACTCATCCCGGCCTGCGCGAATCTCGAGTAACAGCTGCTGCGCCGCAAGCTCGAAGCCATTGTTATGCAGCGTGGTCGAATCCCAGTCGCCTCCGGTTACAAAGACCAAATCTGTCATCGTCTGCGACCTCCAAAGCCACCGAATCCACCGGAGCGTCGGCTGCTACCGCCACCAAAGAAGCCACCTCCGCTGGAACGGTTGCTGCTTCCAAAGAAGCCACCACCACTCGAGCGGGTACTGCTGCTTCCCCCACCAAAGAAGCCGCCACCACTTGAGCGAGTGCTTCCAGAGCTCGATGCGCCTCCGCCAAACGGAGCACGTGTTGAGCCAAAGCCACTTGCCGGTGTGCTTGATCCGAAGGAACCGGTACGCCCTGTTCTTGAGGCACCGAAGCCGCTACTTGGTGCAGAGGATGATCCTCCACCAAACGGTGCTCGGGTCGATGACGAGCCAAAACTTCCACCACTCGTTCGTGCGCTTCCACCAAACGGTGTGCGCGTGGATGATGAGCCGAAGCTTCCACCACTTGTGCGGCCGCCGCCGCCAAAGGATGACCGACCCGCGGCACTGCCGAACGAGCCCCGGCTACCAGATGCTGATCCAAAAGAGCTGCTCCCGGTTCGACGGCCAACACTATTGTAGTTATACGATGGCCTGCTGCTCCAACCGACACGCCCAATTGGATTGCTTCGGTAGTACGTTGTATAGCTGTTCCAGCCGTAATAAGGGCGTCCACCAATATTGATATTCAAACCAACCATCGGTGAATACATCAGACCAGGTACCCACGGGCGATACCCAAAGTAGCCGCCGTAGTAAAGCATCCCGGGATACCATGACATCGCCATATAGTCAGACCACGTAGGTGCAAGTCCCATATAAACAGGACGAGTGTAGTTGTAGTTCTGCGGGAATGGATACCATTTCGCCCCTTGTGCAGCCGCATTTTCAAGTCCGGCACCATTTGGCACATACAAGGTTGGAGTACTGCCATCGTTGACAAAGTACATCCCGCCGTTCTGAGACTTGCCAAACTTCATAACATACATGTTCTGGTTGGCGAACGGGACGACAATGGTCTCCCCCGTGGATGCGTACAGCTGGTAGCCGCCCTGATCGAAGACGGCACGCGTGATGGCAATCTCCTGGCCCTTAGGAACATCCTGCCATTGATAAACCTCACCGTTCGACTGTGCGACAGGTGGTGGAGCACTCACAGGAGGAGCCATCGCCACAGGCTTTTCCCGATAACATCCAGTAAGCGCACCAAGTGCCAGCACGGTAACCGTTGCCAGCAATAAATGTTGTTTCGCCATTTCAGACCCTAACTTCCGGCACACTCCGGACTTATACATCGTGTCAATTACGACAGACACACCATGAATTGTTCCGCATCCCGTAACATCCTTGGGAACGGCAACCTACCCGTCCATGGTACGATTTTCCGATATGGTTGTCACCCCACACGAAATCACTGCGCATTCGGCTATCCGCCCGCGCATCGTGATGCTGTGGGTGTTTTTTCTGGTAACCGTTGTTGTTGTCGGACCGACGGTTCCTGCATCCGCATTTGTCTCTTGCACATGGCACCATAGTCAGCTTCCCGGAGAACATCCGGAAACGATAAACGATGACGCAGAGACATCGCCAACGGGTGCACTTAGGGTAACGCGCATCCGCAGCCCGCGGGAATCGTGGCGCACCGCAGGTGCACTCAAACGCGTCCCGCTTACCGCACTGGCGACATCCCCAGAAGGCACATTCCCATCTGGAATCACCCTTCGCGGCCCTCCAGCAACCCACTGATTACACCGACAATCCTGAACAATGTGAACCTTGTTCAGCCCTGTCGTGCCAAGTGCCCCCGTCCTTTTCACCCGCTTAGCGCTGGTCCGTTGTAGTGGGCTGATGTTGCACCCGAAAGTAATTGTATGAATTTTCTGCGTAAGCTGTTTGATAACAATGAGCGTGATGTTGCCCGTTACCGAAAAATCGTCGAGAAGGTCAATGCTCTCGAACCACAATTCAAGGCACTCAACGATGAGCAGTTAAAAGGTAAGACGGAAGAGTTCCGCACCCGTGTCCGTGAGGCAGTTGGGGATGAAGCCCAGTACAAAACCCGCAAGGACATGACGGAGGCCTACAACAAGGCCCTCGATGACATCCTCCCAGAAGCCTTCGCTGCCTGCCGAGAGGCATCTTGGCGCCAGCTCAAGATGCGCCACTTCGATGTACAGCTCATCGGTGGCATGGTGCAACACGATGGCCGTATTTCCGAGCTGCGTACCGGTGAAGGCAAAACCCTTACATCGACACTCGCAACCTACCTGAATGCAATTGCAGGCAAAGGCGTCCACGTTGTCACCGCCAACGACTACCTTGTCAAGCGTGACGCGATCTGGATGGCTCCTCTGTACGATGCCCTCGGGATGACCGTTGGTATTCTTCAAGGTCACTCTCCAGAAACTGGCGAAGGCGGCGGCACATTTGTCTATGATCCTGAGTACACAAACCCTCAGGAGGATGGCCTTGATGACCGCTTCAAGTTCGCGCGCCAGGTTTATGACCGCCGTGATGCCTACACCTGCGACATAGTCTACGCAACCAGCGCTGAGCTTGGCTTTGACTACCTCCGCGACAATATGGCACCAACCATTAACCAGATTGTTCAACACCGCGGACACTGGTTTGCCATCATCGATGAGTGTGACTCAAACCTTATCGATGAAGCCCGCACACCACTGATCATCTCTGGAACCGCTGAGAAGTCATCCGACCTCTACTACGTCTTCGCCCGCATCATGCCGATGCTCGAGCGCGGCGAGGAGAAGAAGGACAAGTACGACACAACAACAGACGAAAAAGACTATGTGGTCGATGAGAAGCAGAAGACCGCACACTTCTCCGAGCAGGGTCTTGTCAATGTTGAAAAGCAGCTGCGCCGCATGGGCTTTGATGTTGAAGACATTTCGGCACTTGAAAATGTCCAGTACATGCAGCATGCAAACGCAGCGCTGAAGGCACACGCCGTCTTCCACCGTGACCGTGACTATGTCGTGCGTCAGGGCAAGGAAGGCAAGCCGGAAGTCTGCATCGTGGATGAGTTTACGGGACGCATCATGTTTGGCCGCCGCTGGTCGGATGGTCTTCACCAGGCTGTGGAAGCCAAAGAAGGCATCAAGATCGAGAACGAGCAGCAGACGATGGCGACGATCACCATCCAGAACTACTTCCGACTGTATGCAAAGCTCGCCGGTATGACCGGTACCGCGAAGACAGAAGAGGATGAATTCCGCAAGATCTACGCCCTCGATGTCGTTCAGGTTCCGACGAACAAGCCGATGGTCCGTCAGGACCTCGCCGATGTCATTTACAAGACAGAAGAAGCAAAGCTTCGCGGCATCGCACTGGAGATTCTCCAGATTCACTGCCGGAAGCAACCGGTTCTCGTTGGTACACGATCCATCGAAATGTCCGAGCGCGTCAGCGACTTCCTCACCTTCCAAAAACTGGAGCTCCTTGGGGCAGTCACGATTTTGCGCCACGCCATCGATGAGAAGAAGAAAGAACTCGGCGATGACTACGGCAAGTTTGTCAGTCTGCTGATCACTAAGTTTGATGAGCTTACGCTCCGCAAGCTCGAGCCGGTGGCAAAGGCCGTTGGCATCCCTGTGTCTAAGATGACAGATCCAGCGGTTGTCGCTAAGTTTGCAGACCGCCTTGGGCTGCCAGCGGACCAGCGTGATGAGCTCCTCGAATGTCTGATGCACGGAATTCCGCACAACATCCTGAATGCGAAGTTCCACGAAAATGAAGCCCGTATCATCGCCGAAGCGGGTCGCCTCGGCGCCGTTACGATTGCCACCAACATGGCTGGCCGTGGTGTCGACATCCTCCTTGGCGGAACCCACATCGCGAGTGAAGCCGAGAAGGCAATCTCATCCGATGAGTCTTACCGCCGTGGTGGCCGCCGGTCCATCGCACACGTTGTGACCAAGCGGGATGCGGCAGATACGCCTGAGACGAGCGGCGTGGCGGGCGCGGGCACGACGGTGATTGGGGATGATTCCCAGACGCCAGAGCAGCTTGCGGCAGAGCGTGAGGCAGTGCACAAGGCTGGTGGACTTTACATTCTTGGTACAGAGCGCCACGAAAGCCGTCGTATCGACAACCAGCTACGGGGACGTGCCGGACGTCAGGGCGACCCAGGTTCGAGCCGCTTCCACGTCTCCCTTGAGGACTTCCTCTGGCGTGCATTTGGCGACCGCACCAATTCCATCCTGATGAAGCAGTGGGAAGATGACCAATCTGTTGACATGCCAATCCTCTCCAAGATGATTGAGAATGCGCAAAAGAAGGTTGAGCAGCACAACTTCGATGCACGTAAGCACGTTCTCGAATACGACGATGTGATGAACGTACAACGCGAGGTGATTTACTCTGAGCGTAAGCAGATCCTCGAAGGTGCAGACCTCCGCGAAACGATTCTGAGCTACCTTGGCGATGCCGTGGATGGCGCGATCACCGCAGGCATTCCTGAAGGTGTTGCTGTGGATGACTATGACATCGATGGCATCCTCGCACCACTGCGCGAAGTCTTCCCTATCGATGACCAATTGGACCTCGACAGCCTTCCAGGCAAGAACCGGGGCGAGCTCGCTGACATCCTGCACAA
>JBEDDQ010000100.1:0-4593 GCA_041176185.1 Armatimonadota bacterium
GGGCTGGTCGACTAAAGCGCGAAGCGTTTACTTCTTCTTGAAGGCAATCTCACCAAACGGTGTGTTTGCAGAGATACCTTCGATCTTGCCATCCTTGTCACGGGTGAACTTCAATGCGAAGTTCATTTCCTTGAGCTGGTCAGCAACGAACTCATCCTTGTCGTTCACTTCGACGGTCAGCTCTGGTTGGCCTTCGGCTTGCAGGACAACCTTGCCATCCTTGACCGTCAACTTTATCTCAGGTGCACCGGCAAAGTCGGTGACATACGTGCCTTCGGCACCCTTGAGCTTTTCGGAGACAGCAGGCGCAGCCTTTGGAGCCTCTGGAAGCTTGACAAAGGTCTTGCGGGTCCATGTGAGCGTCCCGAGAGGCGACTCAGCAGAGATACCCGTAACCTTGCCTTCCTTGTCCTTGACGAGCTTTGCGGTCACGCCATCCGGGAAGTTCTTCGCCTTGATCTCATCCTTGTCGGAGATTTCAATCTCGTAGTCAGGCTGATTCTCGACAGACAAAATGAACTTGCCATTGTCGTACTTGATTTCGCCATCACCAACAGGTCCCTGCATGTCGACTGCGTACTTGCCCAGGATGTCCGGGAGTTTCTTTGTCTCGGCTGGCTTTTCTGCTGGCTTCTCAGCTGGCTTCTCAGCTGGCTTCTCGGCTGGTTTTTCCGCTGGCTTTGCTGCGACGGTGAGAGGCGTAGCGCCTTCCTTCTGGAACTGAACTTTGGTGCCTTGGAAGGTTAGGTCGATACCGTTTGGCTTCTTGTCAGCATCGCGGACAATCTTCGCTTCCACCTGACCAGCAAGGATTGGGTTGTAAAGGGAATCATCCGACTTAAGCTCAACAGGAATTGCTGGGTAGCCAGTTGCCTGCATCGTGAGAGAACCGCCATCATTGACGAGCTCAATCACATTTGGCTGTCCGGCAACCGTGTACTTGCCAATCACGGCCTTTTCACGCTCTCCGAGTTCCTTTGCAGGAGCCGGGGTTGGTGCAGGTGCAGGCGTTGGGGCAGGCTTTGGTGCAGCTGGCTTTGGCTTTGCAGGCGCTTGTGGCTTGGATGTGCTCTTTTGTGGCTTTGCAGCTGGCTTGTTCGTCTTTACCTGTGCAGCGGCTGGCATGGTGGCCAGTGCGGCGAATCCGATGATGGCAAATAGGGATAGCTTCATCTTTGTATTTTTAACCTCATTGTTGATTTGGTTGCCACACTGCGCGTGCGCAGGGGGATGTTTCAGCACCAGCATACCCCGTAACCGGAAACTGTACAGCGTCCAGCGATTAACAACATCCTCGACATGACGGTGAAAATTAGCAAATTTTCTCCATCTGGCATAGAGTCCTGCCATGTCTGCACAACGAAGTGAGAGTCCTGTCGCGCTCAAAGATCCTTATGCCTACGATGCATCTGCTGTAGAGGCTCCTCCAGCAAGCTTTCGGGATGCGATTAAGCGTATTGGCCCGGGGATGATTCTCGCGGCATCCATTGTTGGTTCGGGTGAGCTGATCGCCACGACATCTCTAGGTGCAGAAGTGGGTATGACCTGCCTCTGGCTAATCATTATCAGCTGTCTCATTAAGCCGGCGCTTCAGGCGGAGATGGGCCGTTTTACGATTGCCACGGGAAAAACAGGCCTTGGAGGTTTCAACCTGATGCCCGGGCCCAAGCTTGGTGTGTCGTGGGTGGTGTGGCTTTGGGTGGGGATGGTCCTCATGACCCTGTTCCAAGTCGGAGCGATGTTTGCCGGGGTTGGACAGGTTTTGCACACAATCTTCCCTGCGGTCAGCATCGATATCTGGGTCATCTCTCTCTATGCATTCTCCCTCTGGCTCCTCCTTGGCGGTGGGTATAGCCGCGTCGAAGGCATCGCCAGCGTCAAAGTTGGATTGTTCACCTTCATCACTGTACTCAGCGCCGCGATTCTCCTAAAGCGTCCCGGGTCGCTGACCGCGGCAGACTTCGCGAATGGCCTCTCGTTCCATCTTCCATCCAGTGGGATGAAGACTGCCGTCGCAGTCTTTGGAATCACCGGCGTCGGTGCTGCTGAGCTGTTTATGTATCCGTATTGGTGCATTGAAAAGGGCTATGCACAGTCGACGGGTGAAAACGACTTCACACCGGCCTGGCGGGACCGTGCTCTGGGCTGGGTTCGCGTGATGCACCTCGACATCATCGCCAGCATGATCATCTACACCTTTGCTACTGCGGCCTTCTATCTCTTGGGCGCAGGTGTTCTGCATCCTCAGGGGCTGATTCCCAAGAGCAAGGAAATGATCGCGACGCTCAGCCATATGTACACGGACACGCTGGGCCCGTGGGCTCTGTGGGTCTTTTATGTCGGCGCCATTGCCACGTTGTATGGAACGATTTTCGCTGCGACGGCGAGCAATTCCCGGGTGTTTGCCGATGTGACAACGCTTCTGGGCGTCTTCAAAGCCGATGACTATGCACAGCGCATCAAGTGGCGTAACCGGTTTGTGGTTGTCCTCCTGACGATTCCAACAGCACTGCACTTCTTGCGCATCGACCCGACGCAAATGGTCAAGATGGGAGGAATCGCGCAGGCGGCGATGCTACCGATCATCGCGGTGACGGTATTGACATTACGCCAGCGAAGTCTTCCAAAGGAAATGAAGTCGACGGGCAGCACGGCGGCTATGCTGTGGACTGCGAGTGTCGTGACCATTGTGATGATGCTGTTTTACGTGGTCAAGCTGATTACGGGTTAGCCAAAATACAGCTCTGCGTGGCGTCACTGCTTACAGCGAACCCGTCTACGGACTGCCTATGGGTCTTCCCTGAGAATAAACAGTTTAAAAATCACTACGCCAATCGGAAGTAACCACCAGGTGCCAAGCACGAATGCACCGAGGCGAATCCCCAAGCTAATTCGGGGCTTGCTCCGCTTGTCAAACTCCGCAGCCCACATCCATGCCACTCGGGCAATCCAAACGGATGCGATAACAACCAACGGGATTATGACAGATGCAAGCACAGGTCAAGTGTACCAATGAACATCATGCAATAGCCGCTTCACGGACACGCGGCGTTTTGGCAGTGCGGATGCGGTACGTCGCAGCGGGCTGAACGGCTGCACGGAGGCGGGTAGCGATAGCCGAGACGCCCCAGTGATGTGGAGGCTGATCAAGGACTGCCAGTGGCGACTGATTTGCCGCCCACTCACCGATTGGCATTTTGTCCTCATCCGGAACCAGGTCATCCGAGAGCAGCTCTTCATCATGTACAACACAGCGCTGCTCGGTCAGTGCATAAACCCTCCGAACCGGGTCGACACCGAGATAGGTCCATGTCCGGACCGTACGGCCAGTTGCATCCGTGGATTCCGACATCGCAAGAACATCCCACGTCTGAATCGTGCGGGCAATGCGGCGCAGCAACCAGCTGCCATCGTTGTGTACGGTATATGTCTTCATACAGATGTCCCCCAAATGCAAGTGCGTTACGATGGATAACTCTTGCGGATGGTGGGAATCCGGAAGGGCCTGCGGTAAAAATGTTTGCCGAATGTTTGCCTTCATCATCAGGAGATGAAATATGCGGAACAAGATCAGAATCGGGATTATCGGATGCGGACAAATCGCCCAGCAGCATCTCCAAAACTACGCTGCAATTCCCGACGCCGAAGTCGTCGCGATCGCTGATAGTGATGCGGCTAACCTCGCAGCTACTGCCGCAAAATTTGGCGTCCGGCAGACATATAGCACCCTTCAGGCCATGCTGGATAATGCAGCTCTGGATGCCATCGATGTATGCCTCCACAACAACTATCACGCCGATGCTGCCATCCGTGTGCTGGAGGCGGGTCTGCACTGCTATTGCGAAAAACCGATGGCGGGTTCTTATGCGGATGGCCTTGCGATGCTGGATGCATCTCACAGAACTGGGAATATGCTACACATCCAGCTTGCGCTGATCTACTCGGATGAGACACGCGCGGCTAAATCCCTAATCGATGGCGGTGCGATCGGCGATGCCTATTACGCCAGAGCGACTGGGCATCGGCGACGGGGACGGCCTTACGTGGATGGCTACGGTAAACCAAGCTTCGTCCAGAAGGACATCGCTGCCGGCGGTGCTCTCTTCGACATGGGCGTGTATCACATTTCAGAAATGCTTCATTTACTCGGTAACCCCGGGGTTCTCCGTGTGACTGGGCGTACATTCCAGAAGGTCGAGCTCGATGAGCTTCGCGCGCAGGCCGGACGCTACTCGGTTGAGGAGCTCGGCTGTGGCTTCGTCAACTTCACCAATGGTTCCCTCCTTGAAATCGCCGAAGCGTGGGCTATTCACCTCGACAGCTTTGAAGGTTCATTCATCGTCGGCGATAAAGGCGGCATCCGGCTGAGGCCATTCTCCCTTCATCAGCCACATGGCGATATCGATGTCTCTGGTGGTGCCGATCTGGATGCATTTACGTACCGGACGCGAAAGCTTCGCTCGGATGACAACAACACCGATCCCCTTGAAAGCAGCCAAATGCACTGGATTCTGGCGCTGCAGGGTAGGGCAGAATTGTTGAACACCGCAGAAATTGCACTGAATACAATGCTGATTTCAGAAGGGATTTACC
>JBEDDQ010000101.1:0-3031 GCA_041176185.1 Armatimonadota bacterium
GATCAGAAGCATGAGACATTTGCTCCACAAATCACCGCTCCACGCCAGAACTGGCGCACACCGACCGTTACCGAGGCAAACCTAAACGAGGTCTACATCATGGCCATCAAGCGAAACAAGAGAGAAACAATTCGCCTTGAAGCCCATCAGTATGCACTCGATAAAGTCGCTGATCGCTGGTACAGCGGTGGTCCCGTCTTTCAAACGACTGGCTCATTTGCATTGTCAGGCCGACCGAGTAATGGTTACCGTGACCTCGGCACGATGGTGGATGCATCCTATGATGTCACCCTAAACCCGCGGGATACCGTCTCGCTCTATATCGGCTACGTTCGCGGTGGCGAAATAGTCGCATCGAGTAACACCGGACGCTCAGCATTTCTTGGATTTGCACAAATCACACGGAAATTTTAAAGGCTCTCGCTCGCAACCGATGTGCGATTAATGTCTCCAAGCGCCTTGTGGCCCGATGCCAGGAAAAGCACCCCTGCAATCAACAAATAGATGCCTCCGGTTGCTCCGATTGCGATGCTCATTGATGCGCCGGCATCCACCGCAACCCCAATGGCAATCGACCCAAGACCAGCGCCGATAAAACCAATCAGGTTCATCAGGCCCGTGGCGCTACTCCGCTCTCGGGCAGGGATGACATCGTAAAAAGCCGGCGTGAGGTTTGCATCGTAGAGGCCTTTACAAAACCCAAAGGCTATCATCGCGGCAATCAAGAGCCAGGGATTCAATGATGTCCCGCAGAACCAGATAAAGGGCGCTCCAATCAAGGTGGCTATGGCCTTGAGACGGATACGGGCATCGGGTTGACTTGCCGCCCAGCGGTCTGCAAGCTGCCCACCAACAATGGCTCCCACAAAGCATGCCAGCTGGATAAAGACCGTTGCGCCAAGACCGGCAAGCGTCAGGTCAAGCTTAAATTTTTCTTTGAGGAATGTTGGCATCCAAGTTAGAAAGACCGCATTGACCATGTTCGCCCCAAAGAAGGCTGTGATGATTAGCATCGCGGTTCGGTTTCCACGGAGCCCAACAAGAAACCTTCGGTACGCAACCAGTGGGCGTTCTCGTGCTGTTCCAGATGTACGTTTTGGAGCAGCCCGCATCACCAGCTGGAGCACAGCTGCGAGGACAACACCGGCAATCCCCAGGATTACGAATGGCGCTCGCCAGCCGTAGCGTGTTGCCATCCAGCCCGCGAGGACACCGCCGAAAATGGTCCCGATGTAGAGACTTGTTTGGTGAATACTCGTTGCACGGCTCCGTGTTTTCGGCCCGTGGTAGTCGGCAATATAGGCCATCGATGCCGGGAAGTAAAACGCCTCCCCAAGTCCCTCGGCTCCCCGAACCGCGATGAAGTGCCAATACGAGCCGCAGACTCCGGTCAGCCCAGTGACCGCAGACCACGCAACCAAGCCCCCAAGGATCACAGCCTTTCGCGGGAAGCGGTCACCAATCGCGCCTGCGAGGGGACTCGCGGCAGCGTAGACCCAAGTGAATGCTGCACCAATCGCACCGAGCTGTGTCTTGGTGAAATGAAACTCTGTCTCAAGCACCGGGAAGACGCTGAAAATCGCGAGGCGGTCGGCATAGTTGAAAAAGCAAATACACCAGAGGAGGAGGACCGCTATCCACGGGTAGATGTCGGGTTTTGTGGTGCCGGTTGATGGCTGATGTACTGGAGGCGTCATTATGATCTGGGTCAGTCCTTCCAGTATGTGGATGCTTTACCGACCGTGTAGGTGACGTTCATTTGAGGTGTTTCGACGATGGCGCCGCCCCGGTGGAGGGATTCGACGGCGGCAAGCGTCATCCCGGATGTCAACAAAGTCCGTTCGGGAGGATAAGGGAGGGGCTTGCCCATAACAACATCCTCGATATGCCGTGTGAGCGGATTGAAAAAGTCCGCTGTCATCGAGCCACGCATCGGCATCGGCAAATACATTTGCGTTGAGATAATCTCACGCGTATCGCTTCGAAGTCCAGCATAGTTGAAGTCGGAGATAGGCATCAGGAACATCGATGTCCGGAAGTCATCATTGTGCTCATAGAAGTACCCTATGCTGTCTGGCATGGTGGTGCGAGCCCATTCGTAGGTAACCTTGCCTGTCATATAGCCGCCATCCACAGGGAGGTTATGGCTACGCGTGAGCGCCGCAACCATCAGCTTTCGCGTGTCCGCACGGTCTGAGCGGGAAACGTAATCCCACAAAGCTTTACCCTTAAGCGCGATGCAGCTCCGGATACCCGTCTCGCCACCCCTTCGACGCTCCGACATACACTGCGCCGTCTCAAGTGCATGGAAGTCATAGCTGTCCACACCGCCGTACCCAACGCAGACGCTCTCGCTCAGCGGAACGCCGTGGGGCATATCGATCGCTGGCATCCGGCGTGTCACCGGAAGCGATGAACCTGCCAAAAACTTGAACTTCAGCCTGTGGCAATCTTCGACCATTTCGGCGCACTGCGGCCAGCTGGTTGAGAGATGCTTGTCATTAAAGACTGGGACGCTGCGGCCGGATTTCTCAAAGACATCGATGACCTGCTTATACCAGTTGTAGCGCGGATAGAGCTTTTGCCCCATCGCGTTGGTTGGGTAATCACCATGCTCCGCGATGATAACGACGCCATCTACTGCGAGACGGCCTGTGCCGAGGGTAAGGGCATCTGCTATAGATGCAGAATTTCGGTAGCCGTACTTTGCTAACCGCTGGCGCCCGATGTCATTGCTTGGGAACTGAGCAATGTACACGGATGCGATATCGACACGGGGATCCTGCCATGCGCCATCCCAGTTATAGCCAAGGTGCAGGCGGTCAAGAAAATGCTGTGCGTGTGAGTGCTCAAAGATGACCGTGCCTAGAAATGCAATTCGCTTACGGGCTTTCATTGCCATCCGAAAGGCCTCCTTGCCTTTGCGTGTGGTTCGCTGTTACCCAGGCAAATCCCTGCGTTATGCGTCGTGTGTGTTGGTGTCAACCACTCGGCTGACATCCCCAGAAAGGATTTCTGGAAGGGATATCAA
>JBEDDQ010000102.1:0-3772 GCA_041176185.1 Armatimonadota bacterium
CTTCACCATTTGTTCCGCAGTCAGCAAATGGTTGGAGGGAAACCATTCCTTTTGCTGTTTTGACTGTAAAGGAACGCTGCCCGGTTTGATCTGGCATTTTCGGCGTTAGAATCAGTGTGGATGGCTTATCGGTTGCCTGTTTGCCTGTGACCGCGGCAAGAACCCATGGGCCGAATGTGAACGCTGCTAAGGTTTTATTCGAGTCCTTACCATTGATGCGCTGAACCCCAATCCTGTATGCAAATGTTCGGGATTGGCCGACTTTCCAGGCCGTTGGGAGCTGCGCAACGGTTGATGTTCCATTTCGGGTGATCCACGTCGGCTTGCGCCACCCAATAGAATAGTTTCCAGCTTTGCCTGATTTTAGCGTCCAACGGAAGCGGACTTCAGAGGAGCCATGGTTGTTCACCCATTCGACATCCTGTACCCAGACATTCCCCCGGTGCGTGATGCTGCAGGACTCGGGAAGCATGAAGACTAGCCCGCCCTTTGCCTCGGTAACGGCTAAGAGCTCTGGTAGAAGTGCCATCGCACGTGGGCCACTTGAGACACAACAGTTAATCCCGGGTGTGTAGGGTTTTGATCCATCAAGGGATGTGTAGTAACACCAGGTTCTGCCATCCGGATGCTGTGCAGCCGCAAGGTGATTGAAGGCGGCCTTTTCAACCTGCGCAGCATAAACCGGCTTACCGGTAAGACGCAGCAGCTGAGTACAGAGCTGAATCCATGTCGTGGTGACGCAGGTCTCACCTACATTGGCATTGGTACCGTTTGGTAGCTGACCGTGTGGGTGGAAATGCTCGCCATGGCTCATCGAACCCGTGATGTACGTGTGGTTTGCAATGACATCCGAAGCCGCTTCTTCAATGGTCCTGATGATGTCGGTATCCCCGATGGTCCTCGCATACTCGCACAGGCCAACCATGTTTGAGAGCATTTCATAGGCTTTGCCATTGGCTACATTCTCAACACCCCGATGTGTTCGCAGGGTACTTAGAATCCGCGGACCGCGGTCCGATTCGATTGCCGCGACAATCATGTGAGCCAGCATCAGGTAACGCTGCTCACCCGTCCGTCGGTAAAGGAGTACGACCGGCTCAAGGACACTGGTTGCGGCCATCCCCACATGCGTCCCGGCATCTAAAAGCTTCTGCGGCTGGCTTGCGAACTTTGCGTAGAGAAGGTCTCCCACTTTGCGGCAAGCATCGATGGCGAGAGGGTTACCCGTCCACCTGTGCGCCTGTAGCAGGCCAATCAGACAATACTTATGGGACCATACATCCCAGTCGGCACCTTCGTAGAGTCCGAAGCGCTTGTCAGGAGTGTATGTTCCAAGGTAGCCATCCGGCTCGATACAAGAAACCAGCTCGTCAACCGTTTTGTCGAGTTTTGTTCGTAATGCAGGATTTCCAGTGCGCGCCCACTCAAGGGACAGGGCATCCATGTACTTTCCAATATGCTCGCCAATCCACGGATGGCTTCCAGGACGTTGCTTGAATCCTGCGAGCAGGGGAGTGGTGTCCATCGGGGCAAGACGGCCCTGGCCATTAGATGCGATACGTGACCCAAGCCACCCAGAGACTTCAATGTCCTGTGGTACGAGGAGGTTAGCACGGTCGGCTATACGCGGTGAGATTGAGTCGGCAACAGGTTTACGGCTTGGCATATCTGACATAGCACCAATTACCGCATCAGGTAGGTGTCTTCCTGCCGCAAAAGCACTCTCGGCAGGATAAGTTGTAGCGTAAGGTGAACAGATACAGCATATGTCTGAAAAATCCTCAACGGTAACCGCACAGGACGATGTCCTGGTTAAGAAAGTGGTTCGGAAGCTGATTCCGTTCCTGTTCTTTCTCTACATCATCGCCTACCTTGACCGAGTCAACGTCAACTTTGCAAAGCTGGAGATGCCTTGGTTTTCGAGCGCTCAGTATGCATTTGGAGCGGGAATCTTCTTCATCGCCTACTTCATCTTTGAAGTGCCAAGCAACTTGGTTATGCGTAAAGTCGGTGCAAAGAAGTGGATTGCAAGGATTATGTTCACGTGGGGCATCATCGCGATGCTCTTTATCTACGTCAAGAACAATTACCCACTCTTTGTCAGTCTGAGGTTCCTGCTGGGTATCGCAGAGGCTGGCTTTTTCCCCGGTGTGCTTCTCTACCTGACCACCTGGTTTACCAGTAAAGAGCGGGCGAAGATGATTTCGCTGTTCATGACTGCAAATGCTGTCACGCTCAGCCTCGGCTCTCCACTGAGTGGACTTCTTATTGACCGAGGCCCATGGTTGGGACTTGCAGGTTGGCAACAGATGTTCCTCTTTGAAGCATTGCCTGCCGTGCTAATGTCAGGCGTTGTCCTTTGGTACCTCCCAAATGGTCCTGAGGATGCCAAGTGGCTAAGTCCTGAAGAAAAGGCCGTGATTCAGCGTCGCCTCGCTGAGGATGGTAGCAAGACGGTTGAGCATGGACCAATCCTTCCGATGTTGAAGGAACCGGACATGTGGAAGCTTTCCGCCGTCTATCTCTTCGTCGTCACTGGCATGTATGGTGTTGGATTCTGGGTTGCTGATCTCGTCAAGAGGCTACTCGTTACGACGGGCGGAATGGATGCTTTCACAAACCTCGGAATCAAATCCGGACTTGCTGTGGGGCTTGTCTGCGTACCTGTGTTCACACTGACCGGCATTGCGATGGTCTTAAATGCATCGAGCTCCGATAGACATCAGGAACGACGATTCCACGTGGCCATTCCCGCATTCCTTGGGGCTGCCGGGCTTGTCGGCTTTGCTCTCCTGCAAAAGTATGAGCTGGCGGCACTTGTTGCGCTGACGGTTTCCGTTTGCGGGATGTGGAGTGTTCTCGGACCGTTCTGGGCGATGCCTCCGCGCGTCCTCGGTCGCCTCGGTGCACCTGCACTTGCTGCTGGACTTGCGCTTATCAACTCCATTGGCAATCTGGGTGGCTTCTTTGGTCCCAAGGTCCTCGGCGAAGCAAAAGATCTCTCTCAACAGGGTCTCTTTATCCTCGCTGGCTGTGTAGCCATTTCCGGTATCGTTGCATTGACCATCAAGGTCACCGCACCAGCAAAGGTCGAAGCCTCCGCATGAACATCAAGAAATCATCCACAGTCCTAATCGCTGCACTGGCTTGTCTTGGCCTCCATGGCACTGCGATGGCACAGAAAGAATTCGAGCAAAATCGCGATTCATTTTCTCAGCCTGGTGTGCCACAAGGTGTGATGCATCACTACGTCTATACCAGTAAGGCCGGGATGTTCCCTGGGACCGTCCGGGATGTCTGGGTCTATATCCCAGCCCAATATGACGCATCGAAGCCTGCCGCACTGATGTTCTTTCACGATGGCGGTGGGTATGTGGGCCGCGATGGTGGCTACCGCCTCCCAAACATCGTCGACAACCTCATCGCTAAGGGAGAGATGCCAGTCACGGTCTGCATCATGGCAAACCCTGGCGTCGTTCCACCAGCGGATGAAAAGACACAGCTGCCACGTTACAACCGTAGCGTTGAATACGATGGCATTGATGATCGGAATGCACGCTTCCTTATTGAAGAGCTCATCCCGGATGCAACCAAGCGGTACAAACTGAACATCACCGCGGATCCACGTGGCCACGCAATCAGCGGCGGAAGCTCGGGCGGAATTGCCGCATTCACCGCTGCTTGGGAGCGGCCAGACTACTTCGGGAAAGTCCTTGGTTTTATTTCGTCGTTTACGGATCTCCGCGGTGGCCATAACTATCCATCGCTAATC
>JBEDDQ010000103.1:0-5048 GCA_041176185.1 Armatimonadota bacterium
TCCGAGAAGATCTCACCGGATGCAATCAAGAGCTCACCGGTCTTGGGATCGGTGATGTCGTGCAGCGATGTGCGTCCACGGAGGCGCTCGGCAAGCGACTCAATATCAGCAAATGCCTTAACAGTTACTCCCTTGAGGGTCTTACAGTCGAGCTCACGGATAATGACATCCTGTGCGACATCCACGAGGCGGCGGGTCAGGTAACCAGCGTCAGCCGTTCGAAGAGCGGTATCAGCCAGACCCTTACGGGCGCCGTGGGTTGTAACAAAGTATTCAAGAACCGAGAGACCTTCGTGGAAGTTTGACTTCACCGGGAGGTTTTCGATGATGTTTCCGAATGGGTCGGCCATCAGACCACGCATACCAGACAGCTGTGAGACCTGTTTGATCGAACCACGGGCTCCGGATGTCGTAACAATCGAAACCGGGTTGAAGCGATCGATATGCTTGACGATCTCGTTTCCGATCTCAGCCGTAGCATCCGTCCAGAGCTTAAGCACACGCTGTTTTCGCTCTGCCGGAGACAGCATTCCCTGGCGGTACTGCTTGTTAGCCTTGTCAACTGCGGACTCCGTATCACGCATGATTCGCATACGGGATTCAGGAGACTGCATGTCTGTCATCGCGAAGGTGATACCAGCACGGGTTGCCCACTTGAAGCCAGTTTCCTTGAGGTCATCAAGGAACTTGACTGTACGCTCAGCGCCATAGCCCATGTGAACAGCGGCAATCAGACGGGTGATTTGCTTCTTGTCCATCGCCACATTGACCCACAGGGAGTCAGGAACGATTTGGTTGAAGATCACACGGCCAACGGTTGTTGCGAATAATGGCATGCCTGGGCCCTTGCGGTACAGAACATACTCGTTAAGATCAACCTTGCTGTTGTCATACGCATACATCGCGTCCCCAGGGGACCCGAAGATATACGACGAACCGTAGCGCAGCGTGCCCTCGCCGAGCTTTGCAAGCTTCTTGGCATCTTCAGCCGTCAAGAGACGGTCCTTGCCAACAATCAACTTAGGCTCTTTGGTCTTGCCCTTTGCATCTGGCTGGTAGGTCTCATAGATGTCATCAATAACAACCTTGCCAACGGCCTGCTTTGCTTCAGCGTATGGAACCGAGTCCCACTTGTCCATCGTTACGAAGAACGCACCCAGAACAATGTCCTGCTGAGGAGAAACGATTGGCGATCCATCCGCAGGTGAGAACAAGTTGTGGCTTGCAAGCATCAGGACACGGGCTTCCGCCTGTGCATGGGAGCTCAACGGGATGTGAACAGCCATCTGGTCGCCATCGAAGTCTGCGTTGAATGCCTTACAAACCAGTGGGTGGAGCTGAATAGCCTTACCATCCACGAGCTTTGGCTCGAACGCCTGAATTCCGAGGCGGTGGAGGGTTGGTGCACGGTTTAGCATCACAGGATGCTCTTTGATCACCTTCTCCAACGCATCCCAGACCTCTGGTCGCATCCGCTCAATCATCCGCTTGGCTGTCTTGATATTGCTCGTCGAGCCATTATCAACCAGCGTCTTCATCACGAATGGCTTGAAGAGTTCAAGTGCCATTTCCTTTGGAAGACCACACTCATGCAGCTTCAGCTCAGGACCAACAACGATAACCGAACGTCCAGAGTAGTCAACGCGCTTTCCAAGCAGGTTCTTACGGAAGCGACCTTCCTTGCCCTTGAGCATGTCAGACAGAGACTTCAGTGCACGACCATTGGAACCGGTTACCGGGCGCTGGCGACGTCCGTTGTCGATAAGCGCATCAACAGCTTCCTGCAGCAGACGCTTTTCGTGGTTGACGATCGACTCTGGTGCGCGGATTTCCTGAATCTTCTTCAGACGGTTATTGCGGTTGATGATACGGCGGTACAGGTCATTGAGGTCAGATGTTGCAAAACGACCACCATCGAGCTGAACCATCGGGCGAAGCTCAGGAGAAATGACTGGAACGCAGTCAAGAATCATCCACTCAGGGCGGCTCTTGGAATCGATGAACGCCGAAAAGACATCGAGGCGCTTGATCGCACGCACAATCTTTGGACCAGGAGCATCATCTGAGCGTGCAGCCTTACGCAGACGTGCCTGCTCCTGCAGCTCTTTAATGTCCTGACGAATCTTACGCTGCTCGACATCGAGGTCGACTTCCTGAAGCAACTTGCGGATTGCCGCACCACCCTGACCTGCCTCAACAATGGTGTACAGGGTTTCGTCAACCCGGTTTGCGATGACATCGAGAAGAGTCTCGATCAATCTCCACTGGTCTTCATCGATAAGAGCCTTCTTATCGATGTTCGGGAGGAGGTCGAGTGCCTGGCGGAGCTCGGTGATACGGTCTTCCGCATCCTTTGCTTCCTGCTCGACACGGTCTTCAACACGCTTTTGCAGCTGGATAATTTCTTCCTCAGTCAGGGCCTCACGAATAGGCTCTGCCTCAGGATCTTCGTAATCCTCAACGATGCGTCCGTTTGCGATTTCCTCAGCGGATTCCTCACGGTACTCACGAATCGCGATGTCACGCTCTTCACGGATTGCTTCAGACTCTTCATCAACAGCACGGGTGAACTCATCCATACGTGCAGCGATGGTTGCCTTGTCAACACTTGTAACGATGTGGCTCTGGAAGTACAGAACTTTCTCGAGTGGACGAGGTGTCATGTCAAGAATCAGTGCAAGCGGGCTTGGGACACCCTTGAGGTACCAAATGTGGCACACAGGGGTGGAGAGCTCAATATGACCCATCCGCTCACGGCGAACCTTGCTACGTGTGACTTCGACACCACAGCGGTCGCAGACCACGCCTTTGAACTTGTGCTTCTTGTAGCGACCACAGTGGCACTCCCAGTCCTTTGTAGGACCGAAAATACGCTCACAGAAAAGACCATCACGTTCCGGCTTATATGTCCGGTAGTTGATCGTCTCCGGCTTTTTGACTTCGCCATGCGACCATGTGCGAATCTGTTCTGGGGATGCGATACCAATGCGAATCTTGTCGAATGTACTTGCGTCTGCCATTACGAATCCTTATCGCGAACCATCGGTCCGAAGCTTCGGACCTGCGGCCGCCACCGAAGTGACGGCCATTTTTTACATTGATGACCGGGCACAGCCTACTTACGGCAGTGCGTCATACTCCTCACGTTGGCGAAGCTGTGCCCTACGGCGCTGTGCTTCGTCTTCGAGGTAGTCCTCATCCTTGTCACGAAGATCGATCTCATCACCCTTCGCATCTTCGACGGTCACCTTCAAACCAAGCGACTGAAGCTCATTGACGAGAATCTTGAAGGACTCAGGAACTCCTGGCTCGAGCATCGCATCACCCTTGACAATCGACTCATAGGTCTTGACACGTCCGATGACGTCATCCGACTTAATCGTCAGAATCTCCTGAAGGGTATACGCTGCGCCGTAGGCCTCAAGTGCCCAAACTTCCATCTCTCCAAAGCGCTGTCCACCGAACTGTGCCTTACCACCAAGTGGCTGCTGTGTAACCAGCGAGTAAGGACCGGTGCTACGTGCGTGAATCTTGTCATCCACAAGGTGGGCAAGTTTCAACATATAGATACGGCCAACCGTAACTGGCATCTTAAACTCTTCACCCGTACGACCATCACGGATCTGGGACTTACAGGTCTTGTCATAGAACCCAACACGTGCCCAGACACGATCCCGAAGCGATTCGAGAAGGCGGTCGTATGCGTAGTTACGTGGAACCGTCTCACCCACCGGAGGTCCGGCAAGAATCTCGGAAACACGCTCGAGCTCATCGGCATCCAGCTCAACCAACGCAGCACGAACAGCACCAAGGAGATCGTCAACATCCGCATCTTCGTCCGGAAGCTCAACATCCACGTCCAAATCGCTTCGGAGGTAGGAGATCAGCATTTCACGACGACGTCGACGGCCATAACGCCCCATTTCGTTCAGAATCTCAGCTTCTGTGGAACCCTCAAAGATAGGCTCTTTGAACTGAACGCCAAACTCCTTGGCAACAAGCCCAAGGTGGGTTTCCATGATCTGTCCGATGTTCATACGTGAAGGCACACCAAGCGGGTTCAGCACGATGTCAACCGGGGTTCCATCCGCAAGGAATGGCATATCCGCTTCAGGCAGAATCTTGGAAACAACACCCTTGTTTCCGTGACGTCCTGCCATCTTGTCGCCTTCCATGATCTTACGCTTTTGAGCAATATAGACACGGACGAGCTTGTTGACACCTGGCTGAAGACCATCATCTCCCGCCAGCTTCTGCAGACCACTACGGGCCTCACACTTTGGACAATCCTCGTTATCAGGCTTCTTGGAGAAGTTGAACTCGGCATCGCAGACGCGGCAGCGATACTTATGGCGGCTGAAGACCTTGATGTCAACAATCTTGCCCTTCTCGCCGTGAGGTACACGGAGAGAAACATCACGGGTATCTTCTGCCTTCTTACCAAAGATCGCGATAATCAGACGCTCTTCAGCCGTAAGTTCGCCTTGTCCCTTAGGGGCGACTTTACCGATGAGGATGTCATCCGATCGGACTTCAGCACCGATGCGGATGATTCCATCCTCATCGAGGTCCTTCAGGGCATCTTCGCCGACATTCGGGATGTCACGCGTCATTTCCTCAGGTCCGAGCTTGGTATCACGGGCTTCGAGTTCGTACTTCTCAATATGGATAGATGTAAAGACATCATCCTTTACGAGACGTTGGCTAAGAAGGATTGCGTCCTCATAGTTGTAGCCATTCCATGGCATAAACGCGACGAGAACATTCTGTCCGAGGCTAAGCTCACCCTTGTCACAGCAGGGACCATCCGCAATCAAGTCACCTTGACGCAAAACCTGACCCAAGTCAACCTTAGGGCGCTGTGTAATACAGGTTCCCTGGTTTGACCGGACCATGTTCAGCAGTGGGTAGCGGTCAAACTCGCCACGAGGCGTCTTGACGACAACTTCCTTGCTGGTCACGCGGTGAACCGTACCATTGCGCTTTGCGAGGATTACTGCACCGGAGTCAACCGCCGCCTTACGCTCCATACCTGTCTTGACAAGAGG
>JBEDDQ010000104.1:0-3816 GCA_041176185.1 Armatimonadota bacterium
GGCCCAGGCGGAGCCCCTCGCAAGTAAGCCCGTAGAGCTTTCTGTTCGTGAAGTGACCACCTCCCAGTTTCGGGGGGTGGTTTTGATTTTTTTGAGGCAGTTCCGCTCAACCATGGAACGAGACCTAACCTCACGCAACGTGTCACTGGAATGTATTCCAACTATCGAAGCGAAAAAGAAAAGCCCTCTGTTTCCAGAGGGCTTGCTTCACTACTTCGCCTGGTGCGTCAGCGCAGCACCAATCAAACCCGCAAACAACGGGTGTGCACGGTCCGGACGCGATTTGAACTCTGGATGGAACTGGCAGGCAATAAAGTATGGATGCCCTTCCACTTCGACGATTTCGACCAAGTCTTTATCAGGATTTACACCACTGCAGCGCAGACCCGCAGCAGTGAGCTGCTCACGGTAGGCATTGTTGAACTCATAGCGGTGGCGATGACGCTCCGCAATATCGGTTGCACCATAGACAGTATGCGCAAGCGTCCCTGGAGTGAGCGTACATGGCCACAACCCAAGGCGCATCGTGGCACCCTTGTCCGCAACATCCGCCTGCTCGGTCATCAGGTCGATCACCGGATACGGTGTCTCTGGGGATGTTTCCGTCGTATTTGCACCCGTCAAACCGCAGACGTTGCGCGCATACTCGATCACCGCCATTTGCATCCCGAGACAGATTCCAAGGAATGGCAACCCAGACTCGCGAGCAAACTGCACTGCAGAAATCTTACCTTCAATTCCACGGGCACCGAATCCTGGACAGACGACAAGCCCGCTACATCCAGCAATACGCGCCTCTGCATCCGCAACATTCTCAATCTCTTCCGAGTCAATCCAGCGGAGACGAACACGCGAATCATGCAGGATGCCCGCATGTCCCAGGGACTCCGCGATAGAGATATATGCATCTCCATTTTGGATGTACTTGCCGACGACCGCGATTTCGACATCCTTGGTAGGGTGCACAATGCGCTCGACAATCTCTCGCCATGTGGATGTACGCGGTTCGGTGACTGGCAGGCCTAAGCGGCGAACGACCAGATCAGAGAAACCTTCCTCTTCAAAGACAAGTGGAATCTCGTAAATCGTGTCTGCATCCCGCGCTTCGATTACCGCATCGGCATCGACATCGCAAAAGAGCGCAATCTTTTCCTTCTGCTCTTTATTGATTGGACGCCCGGTCCGGCAAACCAAGACATCGGGTGCAATCCCAACCTCACGCAGACGCATGACTGAGTGCTGCGTTGGCTTGGTCTTAACTTCACTCCACGGTCCAACGGCAGGAATCAACGTGACGTGGATGTAGAGGACATTTCCGCTACCCGCATCCCGCTTCATCTGGCGAATCGCTTCTAGGAATGGAAGACCCTCGATGTCACCTACCGTGCCACCGACCTCTGCAAGGACAATGTCGGCATCCGTGGACTTACCCAAACCGATAATTCTGTCTTTGATCTCATTGGTGACGTGGGGGATGACCTGAACGGTTCCGCCAAGGTAATCACCTCGGCGTTCCTTTTGGATGACAGCGCCATAAACAGAGCCGGTTGTGACGGATGCTTCACGTGTCAGCTCTATATCGACAAAGCGTTCATAGTGCCCAAGGTCAAGGTCGGTTTCCGCACCGTCATCCGTGACAAAACACTCACCGTGCTGGTACGGGTTCATCGTACCGGCATCAACATTGATGTACGGATCCAGCTTCAGCATCGCGACTTTGAAGCCACGGTTTCTTAGCAGGCGTCCCAGCGAAGCGGAGGTGATTCCCTTACCGATTGAGCTGACGACACCACCGGTGACGAAGAGATAGCGGACCTGTTTGGCGGTGGTCCCGCCGGTTGCCGAATGAGGCGTGGGGGAGGGCATAACGCCGTTTACTATATCACGCAGAAATGCGGGAAAAAGGCCTGCTATTCGACATCCGGGTACTGCTCATGCAGGTGTACAGGTGTGACTTTCTTCCCAGTGGATGCCTTAAGATTGAGGACCTCAACAAACACCGAAAATGCCATCGCAAAGTAGACATATCCCTTTGGGATATGAAAGTGAAAGCCTTCCGCAACCAGAGTCGTGCCAATCAGCATCAGGAAGGAAAGCGCAAGCATTTTGACCGTCGGATGACGCTCAACAAAGCCAGCAACAGGTCGCACCGTAGCGGCCATGATGATCGTAGAAATGATGACGGCTATCATCATCACCATCACCTGCTCAGGTGGGATGATACCGATTGCCGTGACGATGGAGTCCAGGCTAAACACCAGATTGATGACCATGATCTGGACCATCACCGCGGAGAACTTTGCCCCTGCCTTACCTGAAGCTGCTCCTGGCGCGTGCTCATCCTCGCCTTCAAGCTTGCCGTGGATTTCGTGAGTAGCCTTGTAGATCAAAAAGATACCACCAACAAGTACCACCAGGTCCTGAAGGGACAGGCCAAGACCCTTGCCGTGCGCATTGTGTGCTGGGTCAGCGATGAATGGAATCGTAAACAGCGGATCTTTCATCGCGAGAACCAAAGGAATCGCTAGGAGGAGGACAAGGCGGGGAATCACTGCGAGGGTCATCCCAAGTTTCTGGCCGCGCGGCTGATCTTCCTTCGGTAGCTTGCCGGAGAGGATTGTCAAAAAGACAATATTGTCTATACCGAGCACGATCTCCAGCGCGACGAGAGTGACAAGTCCAATCCACGCAGATGGCTGGCTCATCCAGCTGAAGTCTACAAATCCGGACATATTCATTGTTCGATTATTATCTCATGACAGGAATGCTCTGTCGGAAATGGCTTCTCCTAATGTGCATAAGCGAACGTTAGCACAGGGCCACGGTGCACGGTAACCGGCACCCCGGTTGGTTTTAAGCCATAACTCCCGATGGCTCTAAGGATACGTTCAGTACCAAATCCAACCTCATGCGGGGCATGGCAATCGGAACCAAATGTGAGCGGCACGCTTCGTGAGACCAGCTCCGCAAGGAGACGATGGTTTGGAAATGGGTCATCATCATTTGGCCGCTTACGGTAGCCACTGGTGTTCAGCTCGACGATACAGCCACTCTCCTTGATGGCCGCTGCGACCATCGGGTAGAGACTCCCCGCGAGCGCAGGGTCAATCGGTGGACCATAAGCCTCCACCGCCGTCAGGTGCGACAAAATGTCAAACAGACCACTCGCCGCCGCGCGGCAGAGCTCTTCGTAATAGGCCGTGTAGACATCGGATGGGTTCTCGGTTTCCCAGCGGGTCCGCGCGAAAATCGACCGCCCAAGGATGTAGTGGACGCTTCCCAAAACGTAATCAAAGGGGTGGCTGTCCAGAATCTGTTTTAGATCATCCGCACGTCCCGGAATCCAGTCCGCTTCAAGACCAACACGGATATCCATGCGGCCTTCATAGTTTTCACGTTCCATCAGGACTTCAGCCACATACCCGGAAACCGCGCTACAGGCCATCTGCGTTTGTGGCTGCGCATGGTCTCCATCCAGCCAGTATGCCGGTCCATGGTCGCTGATACCGAATGTCGTCATCCCAAGAGCAAGTGCTGACTCGCAGTAATCGTGGATACTTCCGACGGCGTGTCCGCAGCGGTGGTGATGTGTATGGTAATCAAATCGAAGCATCAGCCTTGTCCAATCCTCCCCCGCGGTGTTATGAATGTTCTAACTATGAAGATTCTACTACTTGGCGGAACGGGATTGATATCGACGGCCATCACGAAGGCGCTGATTGCCCGCGGAGATGAAGTTATCCTCCACAATCGTGGACGCACTCCGCACCGGTTTGGTGATAGCCCGAATGTTCGGGTAATTACCGGCGACCGCAA
>JBEDDQ010000105.1:0-10169 GCA_041176185.1 Armatimonadota bacterium
CTCGTGCTTAGCTAAACATTACTACGACTATCGTTTGTTTAAGATGGGCAAGAGCTCGTCAACGGTGAGCTCAGCTCCAATTCGAATGAACCCGCCATCGAGTGACACACTCCGTGCAAGCATCGGGACCGGAAAAGCTGTCATTTCAGCGACCGGATTCACGATGTCAGAGACATACCCGACGACGGAATCAGGGATTGGAACAACGCCCAAACGTGCAGTTTTCGGTTGAAAGTGAAGCTCTCGCCCTGACTTTGCAACAACAAGCGAGCCATCGATAGCGACCGTAATGGTTGGATAGCCGAGGACGCGTGGAACAGTACGGACCTGAAGGGTATCTCCGACAACCGTTAGGTTTACAGGAGGCAAATCGGGCCGCCGCTTGCGGATAATCGCTTCGACCTCCCGTGCATCCAGATATGCATCCATTGTGGATGTTCGTATCGCATCAATTGTCGCTGACTTTCGGTCAACAGACACATCGGATGCCTCGATAAGCACCCGGTCAAGGGTCATCCCATTTTTCAGGGAAACACCACGCCCAAAGACAGACACATGGCGCAGCCTGCCACGCATTCCAGCTCCCATCGATGCAGATTCAACGCGGACATCATAGGATTTAGCTGAGCCAAGTACAATTGGTAAGCGATCCTTGATAATTTTTTCGGCTGTCTTTTCTACAGGACGTCGGCATCCAACAGATAGTGAAGTGGCTACACCTGCGATGCAGGCGACCACGATAAAACTACGCTGCACTGCTATTGCTTTCATCCTTGGGCAAAGCAACCGATCCTGCGATTACAAATGTAAGGACCAGAGCGATAACCGTCAGGGCAGCCGATGTTGTATACGGCGCGGCTGGGCCAACGCTCGAGAACAAAAAGCCGGCAACAAGTGGCCCGGTGGCACGGGCGAGAGCTTCGAACGATGAGCTTGTGGACTGTATGAGCCCCTGCCCAACCTGCGTCTTTCGAGAAATGAGGGCAGTTGTTGCAGGGCTAATCAAGCTACGGCCAGCGGACAAAACCATGCTCGCTGCGATGATCTCAAGTCCCCAGTTCCCCCATTTTGTAGGGATAAGAAGGAGGACATAGCCAAGGGCGAGGATTGCGAGTCCAATCCGGACGACCATTCCCTCACCGAAACGCTTGACGATTGGACCAATTAGGCCGCCTTGGACAATGATACCGGCAAGCCCGACAAAGCCCATAATGTAGGCCAGACGCATACTCTGGTTTTCGCGTGTCGCGATGCCACGGGCCATCAGGAAGTACCCAAAGATCTGCTCGATGGCTGCAAAGCCAAAGACCATCACAAAGTTGATGATGAACAACGGAGCGGCAGGATCCTTCATCACCCGTCGGAACAGTGCCAAGCCACTTTCGCGTACGCTTGCTGCAAGCTTCCGCCGTGCCTCTTCAGAGAGAGATTCCGGGAGCATTTTGAGCGCGAACAGGAAGTTGATCAGGGACATCGCAGCTGCTACATAGGCCGGGATTGCTATGTTATTCTGTCCGAGGAAACCTCCAAACACAGGACCAAATGCAAATCCGAGTCCGAAACAGACGCCAAGAATACCCATGGCTTTTGCACGGTTCTGTGGAGTTGTGACATCTCCAACGTAGGCGAATGACACCCCAATCGAAGCGGATGATAGCACGCCAGCCAAGATTCGCGCAGCGAAGAGCATCCAAAGTCGCCCACTGGACAGGCCGAACAAGAGATAAGCGAATGCCACACCAATCAGAGAAATCAGAATAACAGGACGCCGGCCTGCTTTGTCAGAATAGCGCCCCCAAATCGGTGCGAAGATAAACTGCGTTATCGAATAGCTGGCACCAAGCCAGGACCCGATCAGCGCTCCCTTAGCGTGGTCATCCCCGACCCACGGATCTGCTTCCACATACTGTGGGAGATTTGGGAGGATGATGCCAAACCCGAGGAGATCTATAAAGAGTGTGAACGCAAGCAGCAAAATCGGCTTGAGAATCGCCTTGAATCCATCATCTACAGTTGATGAACCTTTTTCTTGTTTTCGACGCATTGATGGATGCTACCTGTAACTCTATTGAATGCAGAACATGAATCGACAAATCATCGACCAGTTGATAATAACAAATGGGATGGTTGTAATCTAGGAAGAATGTAGATGACACACCGTAAACATTGGTGTGAACGGAATCTAGGCAGCCTTGACCTTGCTTGGAACGACATCTCCCCGACTTATACCAAAGTTGTGTGGCAGTGGGCTTTCGTGTCGTGGAGGTGTCTTCGTCAAGTCTTCAACGACCAAATATTCACGGTCAAGACCAGCATTGTCCACCAGACGGAGACGGGCAACAACCTCTAAACGCCGTCGAGGATTTGCAGCGACCCAAAGCTCTGCTTCCATGCGAGCATCAGCTTCATTGTGATGATTACTGCTTACCAACATCCGGTTACGTTTGTTGCTACAGATCTGAACGCTTACCATAGCGTAATCATCGGTAAGGCTGCGTCGCATCCTTATGGGTATAGACGCGATGTTTATTGCATTATCAACAGCAAACCAACATAGAGCAGGGCGACAAAAGTCTCAGCCGACGATCCATCCGACGCCATCCCCGAAAATCTGCCGATTGGTATCCAAAGTTCGTCAGTTGAACATGTACACGACAGACGTAATGGACAAAATAGCAACTGCCGCAATTGTGATGAGTGCAACCAAATTTGTACCAAACTTGTTGACGTAATCTCCCATCACTGAGCGACGGTTGATGAGCAACAACATCAAAACTAGGATTGTTGGAAGCAACAGGCCATTGAGAATCTGTGCACCTGTGATGACGCCGAGCAGCCTGCTTTCGGGGACTAAAAGCGTTACCACAACAGCAAAAACAATCAGAGTCGTAAAAACACCGATGAACAATGGCGCTTCCCGTATTTTGCGTCCAAGCCCACTCTCGCTTCCAATTGCCTCCGTAACTGCATAGGCCGTAGAAAGAGGAACAATCACCGCTCCGACTGCACTGGCATTAAACAAACCAATCGCGAAGAGAACGTACGAGCTTGAGTTGGCAACGGGTTTCAGTGCTTCTGCAGCCTCCCGCACAGATGTAATATTTCGATTTCCAGCAACCCACAACGTTGCACCGCAGGCAACGACGATAAAGAACGAGATCGCGTTGCTTGCAATGGAACCGATGAACACGTCCCACTTCTCGTAAACGTAATGTTCTTTTGTTAAGCCCTTATCACGTACTGTACTTTGGACGTAGAACTGCATCCACGGCGCGATGGTTGTCCCAATCAGTGCTATTCCATGACTCACATATTGATGGTCGCGATGTGGAATCTTAGCGCTCAGAATGCTCTGCGTGACCAACCCCCAGTCGGGTTTTGCCATGATTGCCGCAACTACATAAACCAGGTAGACAGCACAAAGGGCAAGAAAGATTTTCTCTACGCGTCGGTAGCTTCCACGAAGCACTAGCAGCCATAGGAGAACTCCCAAAATTGGTACTGCGAAATAGCGAATCCCGGGTATCGGAATGAGGAGCTCAAGTGAAGCTGCGATGCCGGCAAACTCGGAAAGCGTTGTGAACAGATTTGCCACGAGCAGAATGAGCATCGCGAATACGGCAACCCTAACGCCAAATTGCTCACGAATCAGGTCGGCAAGGCCCTTACCGGTAACCAATCCCATCCGCGTTCCCATTTCCTGAGCAACGATTAGGGACACCGTTGTCAGGACAAGCAACCACAGCATGCCATACCCATGTGTGGCCCCGATTTGTGAGTAAGTTAAGACACCACCCGCTTCATTACCGGCGGCGGCGGCAATTAATCCTGGTCCAATAGCGGATAGGAGCATCCATAAATGGGAGCGTCGGCGACCTACTCCGCCCGGAGACTGAGACTGCGTGGGCACGAAGGTGGCTCCTTAGCAGTCGTCAGAATTAGCATAGCGGGCGATTGTATCCGGTTGACTCTATGCGTCGCAAGCAAGATTGTCTTAACGCAGCGTTAGAAAAGCATTGCTATTCCACATTGCCAACCATGCACTTCCAGAGCCGTAATCGAATACATACCCACGTGTCAAACGTAGCTCTTCTGCTGACGGTAAGCGACCAAGGGTTGCCAAGTACATTCTCGTTATTCCATTGGGATCATCAGCTGGCGGCGCGAGCGACGAGATATTCCGCATAAACGGATGATTACTTAGGGTCAGGGCCTGCAGCGGTGTAATGGAAGTCGTTCTGATTGGAACGCTTACGCTGGGGTCAGGCGCATCGAAGACCTCAAAGAACGGAATTGGCACGCTCCGAACCATAAAGCGATAAATGCTTCGCCGGAAATTATTGACATCAAGCCACGGAGCAACATCATCGACGCGATATTCCGGCGAATGATCATCCCGAAAGCCAAACAGGTCAAAGCTTGCCTGCTCAAATTTGGATTCCAGCAGCTTTCCTGCCGATAGCAGAACCGCATCCCGGATTTCTTCGGCATGTAACCTCCTCGGCGAGAATCTCCAGTAATACCGATTGCCTTTGTCTATCGCCTCGTTTTTTGTATGACTAACGCTGTCCTGCTGGTAGGTTTTGCTAGTCACGATCAGTCGGTGTATGTGTTTGATGGAGCGTGTACGCCGTAACTCGGATGCCAGATAATCCAGCAGCTCTGGTATTGCCGGGCGGGTTCCATTCCAACCAAAGTCATTCGGTGTCTCTACAAGTCCTTGGCCGAAGTGCGTAATCCAAATACGGTTCGCGAGAGTCCTCCAAAGGAGTGGGTTGTCTTTCGATGTAATCCACTTGGCAAGGGCAACACGTCGGTTTCCCTCCAACGACCAATCTGCATCTGAAAAGGACACGCCTTGGATACAAGAGAGACCCTTTGGACTGACTGATTCCAGCGGCGCCGTAACCTCTCCTCGTCCTAGGACATTCACTGCTCGGGGAGTGACGGATACAACCCCGTAAACCGTTGGGACAACTGTCCCGCGGGAATCAAAGCCATCCACCAATGCAGTGCGCGACCAGCGTCCCTGCTCAATGCTCGAGGATGACGTTACTGTCGCTGCATCACTAACACGCTCCCCGTTTCGTGCAACATCAATCTCTGCCAGAGCAAAGACAAAGTCATTTGTACGCTTCCAGAGTTTGGTTGCCGTGATGCGTATTGCCGATACGGGTTTACCGATGCGAACGCTAACTGGCTGAGCCCCTGGATTTTGATAGTCCGCCAATGTTGCATCCAAAACACACCCATGAGAGCCATCGGCGTACGTCACATCGATGCGAAAGCGCTGTGGAAAACCAAATCCAGGCGTGTCCTGAAAGTCCGTTGGCCTCGCAGGTGTAACGCGCAGCTCATCACCAGTAACCGGTGCAGCATAGTTCACTTCCACCCAATGGCTAGCATCCGCAGATGTCTCAATCGCAGAGTGCCAGCCATTTGATGGACTCGGCCCGGCGTTTGCTTTTTGGCCTCCGGGCATCGGCAATGGCCTCGATGCTCGCTCAAGTCCAGCAAAAACAGCCTGTAGTGCATAGTAATCGCGCTGCGGAATCGGGTCGAATTTGTGATCGTGGCAACGGGCACATTGGACGGTTAGGCCGGTAAATGTCTGCATCGTCGATGTCAAAATGTCATCTCGATCGAGATTGCGTGTTTTCGCCTTTTCAACCACACCATCAGGAAGCTCAACCTGCCCCACAAAATCCCAAGGGCCAGCGGCGAGAAAACCGGTCGCGATCACAGCATCTCGGTTCGTCGGCGCGAGGACATCCCCCGCCAGCTGAAATTGGACAAACTTGTCTACCGAAAGGTCGGCATTAAACGCAGAAATGACCCAGTGCTTATAGAGATACGCATCATCACGACGCTTATCCTTGTCAAAGCCATGGGTTTCACCATAATGCACAACATCCAGCCAGTAGCGTGCCTGTTGCTCGCCATATCGCTTGGATGCCAGTAGCTGGTCAATAACCTTTTGATACGCGTTACTAGATTGGTCCCGTTGATATGCAACGATGGTCTGAGGTGTTGGCGGGAGACCGGTCAGATCAACGTAAAGCCGACGTAGGAGCGTGAGTTTGTCGGCTGGCCGCGATGCGATTAGCCCCTGCTTAGCACGTGCCCGGTTGACAATCGCATCTATCGAATCGCCTTTGGTACTCCGAATTGGCTTTAGTGACCAGAGCATGCCTGAGCTGGACCGCCCGGTCTCCGGGACCTTGGCACCACCATCAAGCCACTTTCGGATATAGCCAACCTCGGATTTTGTCAGACGCTCGCCACTTGGTGGCATCCGAACTGCTTCAGAGTCCGTCGTAACCCGGTGGATAAAGTCCTTGCCTGCCGGGTCAGCGGTGCTGCGGATCCTCTTTGATGCGAAGAATTTACGGATGCCAGTGGATGTTGAAAAGTCGATGCCAGCTGCGGGGTTTGCCGAACGATGGCAGGTGGCACATCTGGTTACTAATAACGGCCGGATATGCTCTTCAAAGGAATTGCCACCCTGTCCTAATGCCGGCTTAGAGAAAAGCATCAGCGTACCGACCAGGAAAACACCTAACGATATCTTCAAGCTGGCATTACGCGTCATAGAACGGCCCTTCCTGCCTTAGTTTGATCTCTGATAGGACTCCGCGGTGGATGCCAAAAGCTTATCAAAGTCACTGTTGCAGACATACCCTGCCTCTGTTAGGCGGGTTACGTCGGCTATCGAATGTCTAATGTCACCGAGGCGCTCCGGCTGAAAGACGATCTTCGATATTGACCCAGTTGTTTTGACAATCTGCTCTGCTAGTTCACGAATACTGAGACTCTTACCGCAGGCGACATTGTAGACACCGACCATGCCGGGCGTAGTTGCCGCATGCCAGTTTGCTCCAGCAATATCGGATACATGGACAAAGTCGCGGGTTTGACCTCCATCCCCATAAATCGTAATCTCGTTACCAGCGAGGGCACGACTTAGAAAGATGGGAACGGCGGCAGCGTACGCACTCTTGGGATTCTGACGCGGTCCAAAAACATTAAAGTAGCGCAGGCACGCTGTATCCAATCGGCCAAGCGCGGTGTACATCGCACAGTAATACTCACCATCAAGCTTGGTGACGGCGTATGGGCTCTTGGGACAAGGTGGGAGCGTCTCGCGCTTTGGAAGCACTGGATCATCACCGTAGATTGCGGCTGTGGATGAAAGAACAAGTTTTTTCGCACCAGCCTGAGCGGCGGCTTCCAAGACGTTTAGTGTCCCAAGTGTATTAACCGTCGCACACTCACCGGGATTGAGCATCGACTCGGGTACCGAAATCATCGCAGCCAAGTGAAAGACATAATCGATTCCAGACATCGCTTCGGAGAGAATTGCATTGTCCTCAATCGAGCCTTCAATCAGTTCGTGCGGAATTCCTTGAAGATTGGCTCGGAATCCCGACCGGAAATTGTCTAGAATTCGAACATCTGCATGCCGGGATGCAAGGTCAGCGATATGCGAACCGATAAATCCGGCTCCACCGGTGATCAACACTTTAGGTCGGCTCACGAGACGGCTCCCTGTTGGACATCATTGATGATGAGGCTTAGCATCAGGTCATTTGTCTGAATACTCTTCAGCAGCTGAATTTGCGTCCGGGCACGATCAAGGTTTTGGTTGGGCCGATAGACACGGAAATAAGTATCCCCTTCCAAGTGGTCTTTCAAAAACCGCGTAGCCTGCTCCAAAATTATTGTCTTCGCACCAAGGAGCAACATCGAGCGTTCCTCACAGGTGAGCAGCTGACCTGCACCGTTCATAAACCCAGCTGCAAGAGCAGAGAACATATCGACATCAACACTGACCTTTGCAAGATCAGTCTCATCCTCAGCAGCGGTGCACGTTGTAGAACGCACAAGATCACCAAAGTCATGGACAGAAAGACCTGGCATCACCGTGTCCAAATCAATCACTGCCAGTCCTTCAGCCGTATCCTGATCAAAGAGAACATTTGCAACTTTGGCATCGTTATGCACAACCCGCTCAGGGAGGACCTTTGCATCCCATGCCTGTTGGATCATCGCATGCCAAGGCTTTTGATCAAGCAACCAGCTTACTTCCGGCTGACAGCTGTTCAACCGCCCACAGGTATCTCCGTCGACTGCGGCTTCAAATGCAGAGAATCGCTGCGGCGTGTGGTGAAACCCAGGAATTGTTTCATGAAGGCGTGGCTTGTCCAAATCCGCTACGACGCGCTGAAACATTCCAAATGCAAATGCAGCTTCGTATGCATCTTCACTCGTTTCGGGGGTAACCCGCGAAAATGCGTTTGCAATGTAGTCCTGCGTACGCCAGTAGTTTCCGGATGAATCCTGCCAGTAGTAGTTGCCATCCCGGGTTGGATAAACCGTCTGCACACGACGTTCGACATCCAGAACGCCATTATTGGTAAACCATACTCGTGCATGTTCAGTGACTCGGACGACATTTTCCATCACAGACGGCACATCCTTAAAGACGTTGTGGTTTATGCGTTGATGAACCAGACTGCGTATCCCGCCGGTGACTTCATACTTTGCGAGATACGTGTCGTTTATATGCCCGCCAGCAAGCACTTCGACCCCAACGCATCGGCCACACTCTGGGTACTGTGCACACAGCTCACGCTGAAAATGTGCATCAATCATGATGAACCTCGGCAACCAGCGGCGATGGATATATGCCCTGGCGTGTAAAGTCTAAAAGCGCATCCACGACCGCTTCACGGTCATCCGGGTAGGTTAGCCCAAACCATTGGCCGGATGTCCCCAGTACCTTTACCGTAGCGTGACTGCTTTGCATCAAATGGGTCACTGCGGATGGAAGATAGCACTCCGCTTTCGCAGATGTCTGGTTTTCGAAATAGAACTTTGCAAAGTAAGCTTCACATTGGTCCATAAAGTCTACGGTAAAGCCCCAAAAGTTCATCGAGACCAGCGTATCAAACGGCAGAAGCTGTGTTGATCCATCGGCAAATGTCGATATGACACCGTCGTCCGCACGGACAAGGTCGGTATGTTCAGTTACGTCAATCAGGTTTCCAGATGCATCTACCTGGCAAACCCCTCTGGAAACAGAGCCATGAGCACTAAGGGTGCCATCGACAGCAAAGGCAACCATCGCGTAGCTGCCTGGCTGTGTGCCAACAGATTCCAGATAAGTCGCCATTTGTGAGAATGCATCCCGACCATAAAAGTCATCGGCATTGATAACTGCAAATGCACCACGGACTTCCGGCCGCGCGCACCAAACAGCATGTGCCGTGCCCCATGGCTTTGTGCGCTCAGTTGCTGGCGTACAACCGGACGGTAGGTTATCCAGTTCCTGATAGGCATATGCAACATCGATCAAGTGGCTGTAACGAGCCCCGATGCCTTGTTTGAAGGCATCCGCAAACGCTTCACGGATGACAAAGACAACTTTTCCGAACCCTGCGGATATGGCATCGTGGACAGAGTAGTCCAGAATCGTTTCTCCGTTTGGGCCTACGCCGGCAAGCTGCTTTGTACCTCCAAAGCGACTTCCCATTCCCGCTGCCATCACCACCAACGTTGGCGCCATTCAGATTGCTTCCATTCCAATCAAGTTCACGGTCAGTTCCTCAAACCTGCTTGATCAGCTGCTTCAATACATGTCCATGGACATCGGTGAGGCGACGGTTCACTCCGTTATGCCTGAATGTAAGCGATGTATGATCAACACCTAGCAATGCGAGGACTGTTGCGTGCACATCGTAACCTGTAACCGGACTTTGTGCGACCCTATAGCCCCATTCATCTGTCAAACCGACCTCAGACCCGCCCTTGATTCCACCGCCAGCTAGCCACGATGTGAACGCTTCCGGGTTATGATCACGGCCTTTTCCACCCTGACTACAAGGCATCCTGCCAAACTCACTCGTACAAAGAACGATGGTGTCGTCGAGGAGGCCACGGCTTTTAAGGTCACGAAGTAGTCCAGCCACCGGTGTATCGAGTTCTGTGGCCATATCAGCGTGGTCTTTTGGCAAATCCTCATGGGAATCCCAGTTTCTGCGTGGAAAGCCATTATCAGCACCACTCCAGATTTGAACAAATCGAACCCCGCGCTCCAAAAGTCTACGGGCAACAAGGCATCGCGTACCCAGGTCATTCGTTTGTTGGTTACCAATGCCATAGAGCTG
>JBEDDQ010000106.1:0-2815 GCA_041176185.1 Armatimonadota bacterium
GCCTGTACAGCATGCGTTTCAGGCTGCGCCTGAACGCTCTTGGTGAGCTTATGGGCGATAGAACCAGGGCCGAGGATACCCCAGCGGATGGGGCCGGAGTGGGAAAGGAGCGTTGTCGACATGCCTGCGTTTTACGTCAATTCCGGATGCCTTGCATTTTGCGGATTGCTGATTCGTAGAATCATTCCTATGGATGCCCGATGCCTTTGAGAACAATTCCCGCATGGTAGACTTTTTGCATGCCTGTCGCTGCTTTGACAACGCTTGGCTGTAAGGTCAACCAGTACGAGACCGAGAAAATCGCTGAGGACTTCCTGCGGGCCGGCTTCACCCTCGTAGACTTTGACAGCCCCGCGGACATCTACGTTATCAACTCCTGCTCGGTCACCAGTGCCGCGGACAAAAAGAGCCGCTACCTCGCCCGGAGGGCACAGCGTAACAACCCGGCGGCGGTCGTCGCGATGACGGGATGCCATTCACAACAGGTTATCGATGATGGTGGCTGGGTCGAAGGCGCAACGCTGCTCATCCCCAATGACCGCAAAATGGATGCATACGCACTGGTTGCAGCCCAGCGCCCTGATCTTGACATGCTGTCATCCAGTCCTGCCACGCTCCCGCCGCGCGGCAAGCGAACCCGTGCAACACTGAAAATTCAGGATGGCTGTGAGCACTTTTGTGGCTTCTGCCAGATTCCATATACGCGGAAAGTACTGGAGAGCCGTCCATTCGCCGATGTCATTTCCGAAGCGCGTGATTTCGGGACTGCGGGCTGCCGTGAAGTGGTCGTCACCGGCGTCTGTGTGGGCGCCTACGGTCCCGATTCGGGCAGTGGCGGCGAGCTGCTGGCGGATGTACTTCGAGGCGTCGCTGCGCAGCCAGGTATCGACCGTGTCCGCCTCTCCAGTATCCAGCCGATTGAGGTGATTGACTCGGTAATCGATGCCTATGCATCCACGCCTGGCCTGTGCCCACATCTTCATCTGTCTTGTCAATCCGGGGATGACACCATCCTCAAGGCCATGAACCGTCCGTACACCACGGAGTTTTATGAGGCGCTGGTTGCGAAGCTGCGCGAGCGCATCCCGGATGTCGCGATAACGACCGACCTCATCGTTGGCTATCCCGGCGAAACAGAGGAAATGCACCAGAACACACTGGCGTTTGCCCAGCGGGTTGGCTTCCAGAAGACACACGTGTTCCGCTATTCCCCGCGTCCACGGACGAAGGCTGCGGACATGGTGGATGATGTCGATGATGCGACAAAGAAACGCCGTCATGCCGAGCTACAGGCGGTTGTGGATGCATCCACGCGCAGCTTTGCCGCAAAGTACATCGGGCAGACGATGCCGGTTCTCCTCGAAAACTCCGAGGGCTCCGCGGGAACATTGTCAGGTTACACCACGAACTATATAAGGGTGACATGCACGGCACCAAAAGCCCTGATCGGGAATGTGGTTAACGTTTCTCTTAATGCATTGACGAATGATGGAATCGCGGGGAATATTGTTGATGATTTGGATGTACTAATGGAAGTAGCCTCACCAAACCTGGTGCGGCAGCCATTGGAGCTTCCTGTATTGACTTCCTCATGATGACCGAACCTGAAACCAACCCAAACCCAGCCCTAACGCCTGAATCATCAAACGCAGGTGAGGCGAAAACGCTTGCTGCTAAACAGGCTGAGTTTGGCCTTGTCGCACCATCCCCTGAGGTTAAGAATGTCCCGCCAGTAGTCATATCCGGGTTTGGCCTTGTGGACGATATAACCAGCGCGCCTGTGGTTCCGGTACAGAGTCCTGTTATCGAGCATGATGGCCCAGAGCTCGTTCCGCCTCCGCCGCCAGATCCTGCATCGCTTCTAGCGGCTCCAGCCCCTGGCACGCAGGCGAAAGCCACCGTCTCCGAACCAATCATCGCGCTTAGCAATGTCAGCGTTCAATACGCAAATGGTGTCAAAGCACTCACAGACATCGACTTAATGATCCCGCACGGCGACTTTGTCTTTTTGGTTGGTGCAACGGGCGCGGGTAAGTCGACGATTCTAAAGCTGCTTTATATGGATGCACGTGCAACCAGTGGCCGCGTCTGGGTCAATGGTCGGGACCTTACTACCGCAAAGTCAAGCGACACGCCTTATGTCCGCCGCCGGATGGGCATCATTCTCCAGGACTTTGGCCTTCTCCCACGCCGCACCGTCTGGGAAAACGTCGCCTTCGCCTGCCATGTCATCGGACAAAGCCGCAGGGAAACGCGTAAGCGCCTTCCGGAGGTGCTCGAGCGTGTCGGGATGCTGCACCGCGCGGATGCGTACCCAAATGAGCTCTCAGGTGGCGAACAGCAGCGCGTTGCAATCGCGCGTGCGTTGATCAACGATCCGCCACTTCTCGTCGCCGATGAGCCTACCGGTAGTCTCGACCCCAAAACAGGTGCCGAGATCATGGACCTCCTCGTGGAAACCGCAGCGCGTGGCACAACCGTCGTCGTCGCAACCCACGACAAGTCTGCCGTCGACCGTCTTCAGAAGCGCGTTGTTGCACTCGCCGGTGGACGTATCCTGAGGGATGAAGCGGTTGGATTTTACGGCGTGGATGACCAGGAGGAAGCAAATTGATCCGGTCTATCCCGTTTCTGATCCGCGAAGCTTACGTAAACCTGATGCGCCACGGCATCATGACCGCCGCTGCTATCTCCAGCCTTGCGGTGGCACTCAGCCTCTGTGGCTCATTTTTCATCGCAGCATGGCAAGTGCGGCATCTGGCGCAGAAAACTGTGGATGCATTCGAAGTCCGCGTTTTCTGCCGCGCAGACCTCC
>JBEDDQ010000107.1:0-6511 GCA_041176185.1 Armatimonadota bacterium
GGAAACGCAGGCTTTACCATTCCCTTTAGGTCCACAAGATATCTGAAAGCAGCAAGCATCCAAAAACAAATCCCACCACTAAACAGCACCCAGCTCGGCGTCCAAATACGCTTGACGACCGGGCAGATTCCAAGCTGATCGAGGAGGGCACCACTCACGATGCCGACCAACCCGGCGATGAGCAGCCATTTCATCCGGGTACCCTCATCCATGGAACGGTCTTGCAGCTTTACCCCCGCGAACATCCCCAAAATCATCGTGCCAAGCGTTGGTATAAAGCTAAGTGCCGCGTAGCCGCCGCCGTTATACTTGAACGGTTCTTCATGCGGGAGCGTGTTGCGAAGCCAGATTTCAACCTGCATCGCGAGGTTGGTGTTCTTATCCCAGTGCGCGGCAAAACCCGTCACATGGTGGTCCCACTCGGGCTTGACACCAACCGTAGCCGGGTCAAAGCCAGCCGGTGGCAGCGGTGTGAGCGCAAATGCCAGCCAGTAGCCAAACAGGATGACACCAAGGGCGACCCACTGCCATTGTCGCTTTAGGTGAGCAATACCGTACAGAAACGCATACCCAAGCCCGATTTGCGAAAGCGTGTCTTCAAATGTCCAGTAAGTCTGGTTCTTTCCGAGCGAGCGCAACACGACTCCTAGCAGCACCAATGTCAGCGCTCGGCCGATGGCATGGAGTGCCCGTTTGAGTGGGGTTTGTCCCTGACTGGTACGAGATGCAAGCGAAAATGGCATCGCCACACCCACCAGAAACGTAAAGCTGGGCTGGATCATGTCATGCAGCGAACATCCCTGCCACGAAACATGGCTTTGGTGAAACGCCATGAACTCAAGGAATGCATTCCCGGGGACTTTCTCCGCAATATCCTCCCACTTGAGGACCTCGCTGAGCATCAAGAGCATCACAAAGCCGCGGTAGGTATCGATGGATGTCAACCGGTTGGATGTTGGTTTTGGAATCGCTACCTCTGCAGTAGCATCGAGTGTCGTCGTACTCATCTCAAACCCCTTCCATCGCAAACACATCCGCTTCAACCAGGCTAAAACGCAGGACAACCGGGCGGTTGCCAAGTGCCTTTATCGCAGCCCGCTTGTACGAGACTCTACGCGACAAAAAGTCACCAATCAGGGGAATGGCATCCGCCTTTCCGTATCCCGGGAGAACGCGGCCATCCGTGCCAAGGACCTCAACAATCACTTCACCACCCGCGCTGGTCGCAAAATTGATGGCCAAGTCACGCCCGCTCAGGACAATTGGCGTCGTCTCAAAAACAGCGCTGCCACTTGCCGAAACAGAGCCAATGCGATCAAGCGGCCATTCCAGCCGCTCGAGATGCGCGCTCGGTGTCCCTGTTGCCCGGCAGACATACATCGACATCGCAGCCGGTCCCGTCTGCACAATCCCACACGCCGGATAGTTGGCCCGCGAGACCCAGTTGGAAGCACCAATCCCAGGGCGAAGCAATGTCCCCTCTAGGTCACGGTGGACCGTGGTGCCGCCGCGGCTTGTCAGCAACACGGCATCCGATGTGTCCTTAAAGTAATCAGGGTGAATCCCGACGGCTTTGGCATCAGCTGGGGACAAAACCTGCCGACCCGGGAAGAAACGAGCCGCGGTACCAAGGAGGATCTGCGGGGCGCGGAAGTACGGCGAGAACTGGTTGATGTAGTAGTGGGTATCCAGAAGCGGGCGATCGTCGGGACCTGAAAAGGTCAGGAATTTAGATTTTGACCACATCCGAAAATCAGTGCTTTCCCAGCGGCTGATCCACCGCGTTCCGCGCTGCCAGGTGCGTCCATACACGATGTACTTTTGCTCAGCTGCCGACCACAGCGGCACGTTTTGGCTGTCAAAGGCAAAGTGACCGGTGTCATTTGTGATCGTTGGCCCGGATGTAACCCGGTTCCAAGTAATACCATCCGGGCTGGTGAATGCGACTAAGTGGTTGTCATTTCCATTTGGCAGCTGCTCGACGCCGATACCCTTCCACCGCTCATCAGGCGCCACTCCCCGCCGATTGTCAAACATGATTCCCATGCTATGGGTGCCACACTGACTCTGTGGGATGATGACATTATTTAGACTTGTACCACCCTGTCGATATTTATTGATACTTAATCGGGTGAAGTGTTGGCCATCAAAAGATTCTGCCACGCACAGAGATTCATCCCCTGTGTTGTGCTTTGGCAGCGGGAGACCCCGGTAGTACAGGCGATAGTTGGTGCTACTCTGGATGACCGTTGCGTAGTTGCAAAACGGACCTTCCCAAGGCTTATCGAATGTAAAGACACTCCCCCGTGAAACGGGGGAGTGACAGACGAGGCGCACACCCTTTGCTTTACGCACCAGGTGGGCATCGATGAACAGCTCGCGGGATAACTCCATGGCACCCTGTTCACCACCGAGCATCACGCTTCCTAAGCTGCGGGCTCCACTGGAATCATGATTTGCATCGAATTCTCAGAGTGACTGCTCATCGTGTAGTACTCAACATCCGGAGTTCCACGGTGCTTGTAGCCGCTTGCTGGTAACCACTGGCTGTAAATAACCCCAAAGGCTGGGCCAATCGCGTCCATCGGGACCGTGAAGACCGCATAGTGCCCCGGCTGAATATCGTGGATACGGAAGCCATCCGGGACAAGCATGCCCTCTTTGTAGTCGATGGCAATCGTATACGTAAACACGCCATCCGGCTGAAAATCAGATCCGATGCCATAGCAATGGTCAAGGAAGCCTCCGCCTAAGATCGGAGCAAAGCGCTCGCCCATTTGCTTCCAAAGGGCAGGAATTTCTGAGTTATCGCTGCCAACCCATGTGTAGCCATACACAAGGTAGGCAGGCATATCTTTGAACTCAGGGATTAGCTCCATGGCTTAGCCTTTCTCGACAGGGACATCCGGGAGGCTGCTATAGTCCTGCCAGGATCCGTAGTAAACACGCACTTTCTTGTAACCGAGCAGCTTGAGAGTAAACAGGGACTGGGATGCTCGTCCGCCGCTTGCGCAGTAGGTTACGATTTCCTTGTCCGGGGTGACACCCTTGTCGGCGTAAATCTTTATCAGCTCAGCGGCAGGCTTAAACGTGTAGCCTGGAAGCTGCACATTTTCCTTCCAGTCCACATGGACTGCACCCGGGACGCGCCCAGCCTTCTTTGATCCACCACCCGGTGTCGCTCCCGTGTACTCAGCAGTGGTTCGGGTATCGAGGACGATGACATTTGACTTGCGCTTCGTCAGCATCGGGAGCGGACACGTCATATCTTTAACTTCCCGTGTACGGAAGCGTGATCCTTCGACCTTGGGAATATCGGTGGTCACCGGCAGCTTCATCGCCTGCCAGGTCGCCCAGCCGCCATTCAGCAGGGTCACCTTTTTGTGGCCGAATGCGTTTAGCAAATACCAAATGCGGGCTGCGTGGCGTCCACCTTCATCACAGTATGCAACTACATGCGTATCATTCCCAATACCGGCAGCCTCCATCGTCTTTGCATACGCATCCGGTCGCGGGAGATAGGTAAACCGCTCATCCGAGTTCCGCAGCGCGCCGGCATCGAGGAGCACAGCACCCGGAATATGCCCAGCCTTGTAGGCATCCGCGGAGCGCATATCGACGATTCGAACCTTCTCCGCATTGCGCGGATCGGCCAGCCACTGTACATCGGTGAGCATTTTTGCTTCAGGGTATTGGTATCGCATACGGGATTATACCGATGACAGTCAGGGACTTACCGGGAGTTTGCGATGCAATAAAGTCCCTCGGATGTCCTGATAACCAGCTTGTTCCCGACCAGAGCCGGGGATGCCATACACATGTCATCCTCAGTGAGGCGATTCTGACGCACGAGTTCAAACTTGTCTCCCGGTTTGATCACGTAGCAGATGCCATCTTCATTCAGGCAGAACACATGCCCGGCGGCTGCCCAAGGGCTGGTTGTAAACGCAAAGCCTTCCGGGAGGCGCTGCTTGTCGTAAATAACTTTTCCAGTGACCGCATCGTAGCAGCTGATGAGCCCTCGGTCGTAGAGGACATAGAGCCGGCCATCGTAGTAGAGCGGGCTTGGGTTGTAGGGACCCGCTGCCGGGTAGGACCACGCGATGGATTTATTCGACGAAGCTCCGCTCTCAAGCGTGATGTCTCCGCTTGCTCCCGGGCGGATGGCGTAGAGCGGGCGGAAAGCATCCCCGACATAGCCGCTTGTAACAAACAGTAAGCCGCTACCGGTCAGCGGTGTCGGGATGACAATCGTCGACATCCCACGTAGCGTCCACAAAACCTTGCCATTTGTGTCGTAGGAGCGCACGGCATTGGTGCCGCAGGTCACGATTTCGGTCCGGCCACCCTGTGTCCACACAAATGGCGTCGCCCAGTTCGACTTTTCATCCCGCGGAATTCGGAAAATGTCCTTGCCCGTCCGTGCATCCAGTGCGATGAACTCTGCACGGTCATCATTGTCATTCACCATGTAAACACGGCCATCGTGGACCACTGGGCTGCTCGCATATCCCCAGCCGTAGCGGGTTTTTGCCGGGTCAAGCTCACGCGACCACAGCTTTTTGCCATCCATCGAGACTGCGAATACCCCAAGACCACCAAAGGTGCAGTAAATGCGCTGGCCATCCGTGCAGGGCGTCTCGGCGCCGTAGGAGTTCTTGAGGTGGATGCTGGTTTTCGGGGCTCCGGCGTGCAGCGTGGTTTCCCAGAGCAGCTTTCCGGTGTTCATATGGATGCAAAGGAGTTTGAACAAGTGCCGGTCAGTCGGCACCGATGGCCGCTCACCTCCGAAGTAAAGGCCTTTACGTGGCTTCTCGGCCTCCCCTTCGCGGATGACACAAGTGACATAGAGGCGTTCCCCAAATGCGATTGGTGAGCTCCAGCTCCGCCCGGGCAGCGCGGTCTTCCAGAGGACATTTTTTGTCGCCGACCACTCGGTAGGTAGCACCGGGGAAATGCCAACGCCGCTGCTCCCCGGGCCACGAAATTGCGGCCAGGCCATTGACGATGTGTTCTGTCTTAGCGCCGCGGATGCATCGAGTGGCTTTCGCTTCTGAACGGGTTGTGGTGGCTTTTGCATTTCGATACTCCTGTGGCGGCTGCCGTGATCTGTCAGCGGGAATGGACTTTCGTCGTGCGAGGCGCAACACTAAACGATGTGCCATCCGAGAAGCGAACAACCCGCGCCTTCGCCCCGCCATTGAAGGCGATGTAGGTCCGCTTCTCGACATTCTTGAAGACCGCATAGGTCGGAATATCAGCTGTGACACCTGCATCAACACGGCCAAGCTTATTCATCGTCTGCATCCACTGGTAGTAATTCGCCCGCGAGTTACCCGCTTCGATTTCCTGTTTATCAAAATCGGATGCCGCAAATGCGCCAGTCGGGTCGGCGAGGACTTGGTACATTTGGATGACATCTGCCCAGCCGCCGAGCTGCTTCCCAACCCGTGGCGGCAGGCTTTGATCGCGCTTGGTGTCCTTTTTATCGAAGGCGATGCGCTCGCGCTCAAGGACATCCACAAATGGCTTGATCGCCGCTCCGTGCGTCCCGAGATACAGACTTCCGCTCTGCAGAGGCAGGATATTGATGCCGTGCATGTGGATGGGATCGCCTGAAAACCACGTTGCGTACACGGCTTTCGCCCCCCAGACCATACTGGCGTACTGCGGCGTAAAGGCATCGGGGTAGTTTTTGTAGATGCCAAACCAGTAGCTATCGATCGCATCCTTTTCGGTCACATAGAGGTAAATGCCCGCATCCCGGATCGCCTTATTCCCGGTCAGCTCCCCCCAAAGAATCAGCCCCGTCCAGGCGTTCATGGCCTCGCTGCTGGACTCGTTATTGTTTCCATCCGCGAAATCGCCCTTGCCATCCGCCCAAGTGTGGCCTTCATAAATGTCAAAATTGCGCAAGAATGGGAACATAGGGTCCGTGCGGCTTGGATTCGCGCAGTCCCGGATGAGCATTTCCACCATCGATCCCCACTTCGCCTTAGATCCCCACTGTGGATCCTGTCGCAGGACTTCGGCAGCCGCACGAATGAAGTAGCCGTAGTGGAAATGGTGGTCATTTAAGGCTTCATCCGACCCAAAGCTCGCCGGATACCCAATCAGCGTCCCCCAAGGCTTGTTGTAGTAGAAAATGCCTTTCGGCGTCCCCGCAGCCGTGAAATAGTCCTCGAGGAGGGCTTTTGTCTTGTCGAGAGCCTGCTTTTGGGCAGGTTTGTTGTTCGTGGCATCGGCGATCGCAGAGAGTGTCGCGAGCTTGCCGAGCGCCTTGCCGGTCCAATACGTATCGGCGATGTCGAATTTATACGTAGCGGCCTCATCGTTTACATAACGGGACAGGCGTGCGGGCTCGGGAATACCGACATCCGGGATGACGGGAAGCACACCCTGAAACGGCGTTGTGGTCGTAAAGCCGTTGCCTTCAGCGAGCTGTATCGCCCCGCGGCTGGTGCGGTAGGTTTGGCCGGTGAGCGTGTCCTTGGAGCGCAGCGCTTGGTGT
>JBEDDQ010000108.1:0-4844 GCA_041176185.1 Armatimonadota bacterium
TGCAAGGAGTGTTGCTTTACCCTGAGACTTTGCGACTGCCGAACAGGCAATACCGATGCTGCCATAGACCATCGCCGAAAAGGTCAAAAGGACATACGCCAATAGGATCTCTGATGGCGCAACGCCTCCCGTGAGAAACACGATGGCCGTGACTGGGAGAGAGCCTACGAGCAGCCAGATGATAAATAACGCGATGCTGCAAAGCTTACCCACAACGATGTCCGCAGGCTTCAATCCCGTCAGCAGAATGGTGTCGAGTGTCTGTTGTTCACGCTCGGCGACTAGCAAGCCGCTTGTGAGCCCCGGTGTGATTAATGTGACCAGCCCAAGCTGCATCCAAAATGTCATCGCCCAGAAGCTCTGTCCGATCTCACCAAGAGGAACATCGGAGCGCATGGCCTCACTCATCAGGATCAGGCCACCAATAATCAGCACCTGAAGCAGGACGTACGCAAAGAGCAGCTGGAACGCCCGTGCTCCACGCAGGCGTGTGCGGATTTCCTTCTCAAGAATGGGGTTCATCGGGATCGTCATCTGGATAGATTCCTTATGCCACCAAGCCACGGGTGAGGTTCATAAACACGGCTTCGAGGTCGGTCTGGACCTCGCCAAAGCTGACAATCCGCACCCTTGCAGTAATCAGCGCGAGGAGGAGATCATTTTGGGCATCGATACCGCCATCAAATTGGACATCGAGGAACTCACCACGCTCCGCGACATTCCGGACACCAGCCAGCGGCACGAGGACTTTAATTGCCGTCGCCTTATCCTCCGCTGGAACCTTAATCTCGAGCACACGGGCACCGAGATTGTCGCCGATCAGCGAGTCAATCGGCCCGGAGACGAGGAGCTTGCCCTTTTCGATTATCCCCACTGATGTACAAAAGTCTGCGAGTTCCGGCAGGATGTGCGAACTTACAATAATGGTCTTACCAAGGTTTCGCAGCTCTTTGAGGAGGTCACGGATCTCGATACGCGCGCGTGGGTCGAGACCACTCGCTGGTTCATCGAGGAGGAGCACTTTAGGGTTATGCACCATTGTGCGTGCCAGACACAGCCGCTGCTTCATGCCGCGGGAGAGACCTTCGACATAGGCATCTTTTTTGTTCGACAGGTTAGTTAGGTCGAGAACCAGGTCGATCAGCCCCGGTCGGTCGCCCTTTGGAACCTTGTACGCTGCGGCGAAAAAGTCGAGATATTCCCAAACCTTGAACTCATCGTAGACGCCGAATGTGTCCGGCATATACCCAATCCGCGCACGGACGGCATCCGGATTTTCCACCACGTTAATGCCATCCACAAATGCCGTACCAGTGGTCGGCTCGAGCAGAGTGGCCAGAATTTTGATGGTGGTGGTTTTGCCGGCGCCGTTTGGACCGATAAAGCCAAAGATTTCACCCGGGCCAAGCGCAAGCGAAAGGTTGTCCACCGCCGTCAGCTTGTCGTAGCGCTTGGTGATATTTCTGAGGTCAATACGTAGCGGTTCGTTCATGCTTTATCCAAATCAAAAGCCTCTGAAAACAGGGCCAGTTCTGTCATCCTATTCTAGTTTTGCACCCTATGCATCAAACTCGCGGGGGCCACGCTTTGCGGCAAGCATCGCCAGCCACCCGACCAGCGCGGTGAAGCCAATCGACCCGCCAATGTAGGTAAGCGCAGTCGGCAAGCTGCGCATTCCAATGATTACTTCTGCATATCCACCAAGAGCTGGTAGTCCAATCCCCATAAACGGAGACCCCAGCATCATCATCGTAAGCAGCGCCGCCTGCAAGCTGGCCGAGCGGCTGTTACGGTTGATGGCCCCAAGCAGCATCCCGATAGATCCAGCAATCCCAAGCATCACAACCATTAGTGCCGGAGCCGTGAGCACGGCATGCCATGCTGCGCCGCTCGCAATCAACCCAATGACAAGCATCGGCAGCATCGCAGCAATGATCAACAGCCCGGGGACACAAGCCGCCACCGCTTTGCTCATTATGATTTCACGGAGCGAGATGCGCGATAAAAGCATCGCGTTCCAGGTCTGTTTCTCCCGTTCTTTGGGGATACTGGTCGCTGCCGTCTGAACCGTCATCCAGATTGCCGCCGCGATGCCAAGATAAACCCGCAGCGTTGCGTTTTGTCTGAAATCCGCACCATCAGCAGCGGTGAGGATAGTGAACACACACATCATCCCGATGATGCCGCCAATAAGCGTCCATCGCAGACTCCCCGCGCGGCTTTGTGTCCCGGCTGGCAGCAGGATACTGCGAAGCTCTTTTCCGATCAGGGGATGCTCGGCAACAACAGGAATCTGCGTAAGATATCGGAGAAGTAAGGCTTGTATAGGCAACGACAACGCTGCGGTTGTCATCTCCAAACTCGATGCAGAATCAGCGGTCCGCAGCTGGGGAAGCTCCTGTGGATGCTTGACACGGATGTCTTCCAAGCTCTGCCGTGAATTGTCTGCCTGGATCGTTTCTTCCTCGGACTTTGACAGCTGGCCAAGCGTCATCAGGTACAGCACTGCACTTCCAACAATCGTGATGGCTGTCATGATCCAGTTAGGGAAAATGGATACGGGGGTATCGACGATGTTTCGAAGCCTGTCCGGCGTAAGCAGCAACCCAACGGCAAAGATTGAGTTCGTTGAACCAACGAGGCCGTTGATGAAGCCACCAATGACGTTGCTGATAATGGCTGCGAGGACTGTGCCGCCCTGAGCCTTTTGTGTGGATGCGGCAGTGCTGCTGACGTACACGGATAGTGCGGATGCGAACAGCGTTGATGCACCCATGATGGCTTGAATCAGCAACCATTTTTCCAAGCCAATCGTCTGTGCTACGGGTGTGATCAGGAGCAGCAGAGCGAAAAGTGGCTGCGTGATGATTGCCGGGAAGGCCGCGCTATACCACTTGCCCAAAATGATGCGCATGGTACCAATGCGCGACAGGCGAAGTGCATCCCAGGTTTTGTTATCGCGCTCACCCGCGATACTCGCAGACCCGGAGAGAAGTACGAGCAGGATGTTGATGGCTGTGAGGATACTCCCGGTGACGCCAGGTTCGATGAACGTAAAGAACCCCGTGAAAAAGAGCACCAGCGCGAGAATGATTGGGCGCGTGTAGCGCTCAAAGCCTTTTGCACCCCCGATGCCTGACCACTGCCTGACAGTCAACCCGACAATGGGATTATTGCTGGACACGCTACGGGTCCCGGATGTTTGACGCTCCTCAATAGCTACTTCGCCTTGGGTGTTGAGCTGTGTTATCGGCGGGATATGCCCAACACAACGTTCATCCACTAAATGCGAGGCTGATTCTGTGCCAGTGGATTGTTCGTCCTCCGGTACCTGACGAAGCATTAAGGAGTCATCTCCGGAGGGCCATCCGAGAGGCGGCGAACCATCACAACGCTGAGCAGCCAGCCCACAAAGGCACTGCTTATGTAAAAGAACAGCGGGATACCGATGGTGTGAAAACCCTTTACGGCTTCTGTACTTTCAAGACCACAGATCAAAACCATCGCATAAAACGGATTCGTCCAAAGTGGGACGAAGGTCTCTGGTTTGGATTGGACTGTGGGTATTAGATACTGCCAGAGCGCAAGCAGAACCGGAGATGCCACAATCGAGAGCATCACAGTCGCCATCGCGGATGCGGCAGCAAGCTGTGTCCGGCGGCAAATCCAGCTAAAGAACATCCCGATGATGCCGTAGAAGAACGTACAGAACACCACGAAGACTTCGGCCCCGATGAAGCTGGCGGCGGTGACCCCGCCCTTGAGGGCTGCCATGATCAGGATTGGGATGAAGACGAGCTGTATCGCGAGCGCAGGTAGAACCGAACCAAGGAGCTTTCCCCATAAGATTTCCCAGCTAGAAAGGCGTGAGAGCAGCAAGGCATTCCATGTCTGCTTTTCGCGCTCCAGCGTAATAACACCGCTGGTTACCGTTGGGGCAAGCAATACAGCAAACGCTGTCTGAAAGCCAACTGCAATGACTCCAAACACATCCCGTCCATCCCGCACACTGTCATGAACAAACAACACTCTTGCCATATTTAGGTAGACAACCGGCATTACAACCGCCACAAAGAGTGTCAAGGCTATTCGGTTGATCTTACTCATTCTGCGGATGGACATCCTCGATGTCAGCTCTTTTCGCAAAACAGGATTCTTGATCCACTCAAATGGCCGGTCGTACGTGTCCGTAACAACCGTGGATGTGTCATCCATTTCCACTGCATCAACCGACGAGCTTGCAGAAGGCACGTGTGCCCGTTGCGTACTTGTCGATTCCTCGGATTCTCCGAGGTCGAATTTTAGCGACACGATTCCTGCCGGTCGACCATGGAAAGACCTAAGCGATACTCATCCGCCAAATGCGTGGATGATTGTGTGACTGCGAGTTTTTCATACTCAGGCAACTGCCGGGACATTATGGAGTCATCTCCGGAGGGCCATCCGAGAGACGGCGAAGCATCACGACACTGAGCAACCAGCCAATAACAGCACTGGTGATGTAGAAGAATAGTGGGATCCCCACAGACTGCCATGCCTGTACTCCCGATGTACTCTCGATTCCGGTAATCTGTAGCATCACGTAAAACGGATTCGTCCACAGTGGAATAAATGTTTCTGGTTTGGCTTGGTAGGTGTATGTCAAATTCTGCCAGAGCGCAAGCAGAACCGGGGATGCGACAACAGAGATCATCACGGTCGCCATCGCAGATGCGGCAGCAAGCTGTGTCCGTCGGCAAATCCAGCTAAAGAACATCCCGATGATGCCGTAGAAGAACGTACAGAAAACCACGAAGACTTCTGCCCCGATGAAGCTGCCGAGGCTGACGCCGCCCTTAAGGGCT
>JBEDDQ010000109.1:0-3610 GCA_041176185.1 Armatimonadota bacterium
GCACCTTTGCCGACATCATCTAGGATGGCCGGAAAACCAATGCGCATCGTAATGGTGTCATCTGCGCTGCCGCCCGTCGTGGATGGCATCGGGGATCACGCAGCGCTAATGGCGGAATCCCTCGCGGCAATAGGGCACTCCGTGACTTGCCTCGTCCCTAGTGGAACCAAATACGACGACATCCCGGGAGTCGCGATAAAGCCTTGCTGGAATCCCAAGGTCGCGTCCTCGGTCATCGATGCCATTGTTGATGCCGCACGCGCTGGCATTGATATCGTTTACATCCACTACAACCCATTTTGTTACGGCAAATGGGGGCGGAATCTTGCCCTGCTTTCGCTCCGGAGGCGCATTAGGGCTGTGTCTCCAGCTATCAAGCTTGCCGTGATGATTCATGAACGCCACGTACCGCTCTGGCCCTGGCGCTTCACAGTTATGTCTGCTTGGCAGCGACCGATGTACACATCGATTCTAAAACAAGCCGATCAGGTCTTTGTCTCAACTGGCCCGTGGATGAACGATATCGAGCGGATGGTTCGCCCCTCGGTAGATGTGACATGTGTTCCGATAGGCTCCAGCGCAGGGCAGCCTCACATTTCACGAACCGAGGCTCGGGCTCAGAAAAATCTGCCAGATGATGTCACTGTTGTTGGCGTTTTCGGGATGCCGCACATATCCAAGGGGGTCGATGGTCTTGCTGCTGTCCTCTCTAAAACTGCCGCTGACGTTGGACCACTTACGCTTCTTGCGGTCGGGGGAATTGGCAAAGCGATACCAGATGGCATCCCGGGGGTGACGGTTGTACGAACCGGCATCCTGGATGCCCGCGGCGTGTCAGATACGTTTATGTGTCTGGATGCATTCCTATGCCCATTTTCAGATGGCATTTCGACACGGCGGTCATCCATGACGGTCGCGCTTGCCCATGGAATCCCGGTTGTCTCGAATGCTGGAGAAAGCACCGTAGCACTTTTTGAAGAGGGGGGCGAATACGCCGCTGCCTTCACATTGGCTGCCGATACATCCGAGCGCGCACTCACCGCCGCACTCGCCAAACAGCTCTCTAATCGACACGAATGGGACCGGCGCTCACATGCGGCGCTTTCTTTGTACCGGGATGTCTTTAGCTACGAAGTCACCGGGATGTTAGTTGATGAAAAACTGCAGCGCTTGGTGACGGCTGCATCTACCAAGAGTTGATGCCAATCGCTGGATAGCAAACGGTTAGATTGTGTCAGATACGTTGATATCACTAAAATTTTCAGTAGATTTCTGTTCACTGCCTTTCCGGGGACGGCATCCATTTGCGAGTAGAATGGCAGGCGTGTCGTGCATCGACACGATCTTCGCCACAGGAGCATTCATTGGAACTACGCCGCATCGCTATCAACAAAATCGTCGAGGACCCGGATCAGCCCCGGAAGGTTTTTGATGAAACCGGGCTTGCTGGGCTTGCGGATTCCCTGCGCCAACACGGGGTGCTAAACCCAATCACCGTTGTGCCACTTGCGGGCGTGGATGCGTACCGTATTGTCACTGGCGAGCGCCGATGGCGCGCCAGTCAGCTGGCAGGCCTCGATGAAGTTCCTTGTCTGGTACGCCCAGCAGATGCCATCGACCGCCGAAGCGAACAGCTCATCGAAAACCTGCAGCGCGAAGACCTCGCGCCGATAGACAAAGCCAATGCAATCAAGGTTCTCAAGGAAGAAATCCAGGGGACGAACAAGGAAGTCGCACAGCGCCTCGGTCTTTCCGACCGTATGGTTGGACATCTGTTGGACCTCCTTGATCTCCCGGAAGCCATCGCCGAACAGGTCGTTTCGAGTCCGAACCGCCCAGCCGATGGTCAGATCACCGAGAAGCATGCACGCTTCCTCCGCCAGCTGAACGAAGAGCCTGAGCTTCAGGAACGTGTGGTTCAGAAGGTACGCGGGGAAAAGCTGTCATCCGATGACACCGCCCGCGTTGCCCGTGCTGTACGCGATTTCCCAGAGCTGGCGGATCGGATCCTTGATGCCGATATCGCTGAAATTCCTGTGATCACAGGACGTATGTCAACGACAGCGCCAAGCCCAGCGGGGGCGATGGCTGGAATCGCCGAGCGCATCGTGGATGCAATCGCTGAAATCAAGATCGACCGCCTGGATGAAAATGCACTGGCAGTTCTTGAGCAAAAGCTTGGGGATGCCCGTGTGGCGCTTGACCGCAAACTAATCGAGATCCGCGCTGCAAAGCTCCCTGACAACGCCTAACCAATGGCTAGTCCCGCGCTGATCATTCTGGATTTCACAAATGGCCCTGCGGTTACCTATCCGCAGGGTCTTGAAATACAGGAGCGCATCGCCGCCGCACGCCGCGCTGGCACCATCCCGGATGTTCTTATCCTTCTGGAACACGAACCTGTTATCACGTACGGCAAGACTGCTGAAAATGCGAACTTGCTGACATCCACTGAATCACTCGGTGACCAAGGAGTTGCCCTGTACGGGACGAACCGGGGAGGAGACATGACCTACCACGGGCCAGGTCAGCTCACCGGCTATCCTATTATCCACTTGGGCGAAAACAATCGAGATGTCCGCGGCTACATAGCCGGTCTTGAGACCAATGTGCTGAGAGTGGGGGAACGCCTTGGCGTCCCCGGATTACACACGGTTGACTTTCATGCCGGTATCTGGCTGGGCCGTAAATATGTCGCAGCGGTTGGTGTGCGAATCAAGCAGTGGGTGACGATGCACGGCTTTGCCATTAATGTGACAAAAGAAAGTCTCTCCGGCTTCCGACACATCATCCCGTGCGGCGTCCAAGCCATCGAAAGTGTCTGCCTGAGCGACCTTGCTGGATCTGAGATTTCCGTCGAAATGACCGCATCCACGACGGCAGCCATCTGGTCAGAGCAGGCGGATGGAAACGTAACCATCCTGCAAACACCCGCAGCGCACCAATGGATAGAAACCAACTGTCCGCCTATTCCGGACGAGGAAAGCTGACCTGTTCACCTGATGTCAGGATGTAGTTTGTCGATGACAGTCGTCCGACATGTGCAGGTATGCCCTCTTTGGCATCCCATGTTTCTGACATATGAAAACCAAGAATCTCCCCAATCACCAGCGTTGTATTTCCAAGGGGAATGGTTTGCAGGACCCGGCACTCGCTCGTGACATGCGCTTCTTCAACATAGGGTGCGTTGACCCACGTTCCCCGAACCGGTGTTAAGCCTGTCTCATCAAACTCGGATACCGATGCCGGAACTGTCGCGCTGCTGGCATTCATTTGCTCGATCAGGTCGGCGGTTACCATGCTTAGCGTAAACACTCCCGTTTCCAAAATATTATCCAGCGTGTTCTTTTCCTTGCCATTTCGGTCCTTCGCGCTGGAGAAGGCAACCGTCGGAGGCGCAGAGCCAATCGGCATGAAGTAGGAAAAGGGTGCGATATTGTGGATGCCCGCGGCCGATGTCGTTCCAACCCAGCCAATCGGACGTGGCTGGAAGACTTCCGTCATTATCGTGTAGACAGCGCGTATGGAGAGGTCCGATGCGGGTACAGGTCGTTTTTTCATGGCAGGTTGGTGCTTCCTAGTGGGAGAATACGCTCTGGTATGACTTGGA
>JBEDDQ010000110.1:0-8205 GCA_041176185.1 Armatimonadota bacterium
GTATCTATACGGGGAATTTGGGGTTTTGACTCCAGACAAAATCACCAGCATAAGCTGCTGTTTTTAAAGTTAACACCAGTTAAAACTTCGATTAATGTTTTTGTGAATCTGTGCTGTTCACACATTTTTCAAACTTTTTTGCTCAGCTCCACTTTTCGTAAGATTTCAAAGTGGTACAAATCGTGCAGAGTTCACTGAAGTTAACTCGCGTAATATCTGTTTTTGTACTCAAAACAAACCAAGCGGACCTCCGATCGTGTCGTAAGCGCATTCATTTTGGACGCCGCTGCTGTCGAATTTAGAGGTCTCGTGTTCGTGAGGCAAAGGGTGATTTGACAGTAAAAGTGTTTCGGTACTAAATGCTGCCTACGTACCAAGCTGGAGGGGACTCCATCTAGTATTTGCATCCCGGACCCCACTACGGATTACTTCGATTTACTAACGTTAATATGCATAACACCGCACACGTTTGCGAATTATGGTGTATTGGGGAAAGCCGGTCATTGCCTTCCGGACTACTGCGAGGTTATCGATGAGTCAGCAAGCGCCCATCCTTTTGCAACTATTTGGTCAACCCGAACTCAGAGGAATCACTGGCCGAGTCATTACACGATTCGCAGGTGGTAAGTCCCTCCACCTCCTCGCAATCCTCGCGCTCTCCCCTGGACAGGAATTTAAACGTGTTGATCTCGTTGCTGAGCTATGGCCGGGAGTAAGTCATGAAGATGGCCGCAATCGCCTGAACGTAGCACTCCACCACGTACGCAAATCCTTGATGGCCTTAATCGGTAACCGGGCGGATCGCGCATTGGTATCGAGCCGGGGGTGCCTAAAGCTTGAAAGTGGTCTCATCGATGTTGACCTTGTTCGATTTGAGTCACTCACCCAGCAAATCCTGTTGCAGCGTGCTGATCAAGTCAACCGTGGACACGTTTCGATGTTGCTTGAGCAGGCGCGTACCGGGGTGATGCTTGGCTATTCCGATGACTGGGCAATGGCACGCGGGACGCGTATCGCCACGCTGGTTGAACGCTTACAACCGCTAGCGGAACAATTCTCACCAGGACCGGCCCAACCAACTGCACAGCCCACACAGACCACAATAACTCGCGGGAACCCAAAAACCATCATTTCCGGGGACTTCATTAACGCCGGGGAATCCCTCGCGGACATCCTTAACTGGATCTCTGCTGGCCAAACACGCATTCTCGGTGTCCACGGTCCAGCGGGAATCGGAAAATCCCGCGTTGTCAGGGTTGCACTGGATGCGCAATCAGAGCTTCGGGTGGTTCATGTTCGATGTGATGCCCTTGTCGATGAGGCGATGCTCGCGGCGGCGCTCGCCCTTGCGCTGGATACGCCAGTTGCCGGCACACTATCCGGACTGACACTTGGCACTGTTACCCAGCTTTCGGGAAACAAACCGCTTCTCGTAGCCCTTGATAATGCTGATTCCATCATTGGTCCAGCACGCAACTTTGCACAGCGCCTAACAGAAAGTCTTCCAACCGCCAAGGTCATCATCACGTCACGGGAAGCCATCACTGGTAACTCCATTACAAACACGCGGATTTATCCACTAAAAGTGGATGGATCCACAGCAGGTCCTGGGGGACTCAGCCTTTCCCCGGCACTTCAGCTCTTTGAGAAGGCAGCCCACCGGGTTTCACCGGACTTCGAAATCTCATCAGGAAACGTCGAAACGGTAACGCAGCTGTGTCACTTCGCGGATGGAATCCCACAGGCCATTGAATTAATCGCTGGTAAAGTCCAGCTCCACGCGCCTGAGACGTTGCTCGACCTTTTAAATATTGAAGGGTTAGTCCTCGGGTCGGCAGCAGATACAACATCACAAAGCACTGCCATGGAGTCACTCCTTGCTTGGAGTATTCAAAACCTACCTGCCATCACACAGCGTTTTCTCCTGCAGTGCACCGTCTTTCCTGCCTCCTTTGATGCCGAAGCGGCGGCGGCCATTACCGGCCGTGAAGATGCCCAAAAGCTTCTACAAGATTTGGTTAATGCCAGTCTTGTCTACTTCGTGGAGAAAGAGACCGTCTTTGATGGTCTTCGCTACCGTCTGCTTGAGAGTGTTCGGCGGCAATGCCAACGCTTGTTGGAGCCTGCTGCCCGGCAATCACTGGTAACCAAACATGCGGGATATTTTGCCAACGTCGCAGCATCGATTCCGCCAGCTGGTATTGGACGGGCAGATTTCAGCCGTTTGAACCGCTTCCGCCTGGATGATGACAACTTCGAGCAGGCGATTGTTACCTTGGAGGAACGTGATTCTGCTGGGGCAGCCGCCCTCGTTCTAGCCTTGGCACCATTGTGGCTCCAAACCAGTGCTCATCAGCTCCGCGGGCACCTGACGCGCCTGTTGGCAAACGACAGCGCACTCGGCGAGCAACAGCGAATTTGGCTTTCCGTGTTCGCGGGAGCTGAAGCTGAGAGCCGCTTTGACTACCAGGCCGCTACGCAGTTCCATCAAAAGGTTCATTCATACGTTGGATCGACCCGCAAAGCGCAATGGCTGGCATCCCCACTAATGGTAGACATCCTCCTACGGGAACCATCAATGTCACAGTGGCTGCAGGGGCTTATCCCAACCTGGCCTGAACCGATGACCCTTGCTGTCATCCTTCGCCACAATGCTTTGCATGCCTGGTATAGCGGAGATCTCACGCTTGCGGCGCAGTTGATCGATGATGCGATGCTTTATGCACAGGATTCGACCCCCGAGGTTGTTCGCGACACACATTTCATCAAGGCTCAGTTTTGCCTCTGGACACTAGAGACAGTAGAAGCCCGCGATGCCCTCGAAGCGGTGATTCGTTTCTACACATCCAGTGGTCTCGCAAATACGGATCACTATGTCTGGCAACCACTTGCCTTATTGGCATCGACATTGATCACGACCGGGCAGTTTGAGCAGGCTCGGGAGATGGCCCTTCGTGCATGGAGTGCGATCGAGGGACTTCCATCGGGACCAGGAATGGCGGCTCCATTGCTTGCTCTCGCGACGGCTGAAGCAATCCTTGGCAATCACGATGCGACTGAACATTGGTGCCAGACCCTTCGGCAGCGCCATAGCGACTTCTTACGGATATCCAGGGCTGATCGGGCACAGTGGAGCCTTACAGATAGCCATCCAGTCCTTGCTGAAATTGCTCTCGCCAATGGAGATGTAAATGAAGCGGTAGCGCTTGCCGCATCCGGATGGAGGCATTTCTCTCAAGTGCAGCCGCTTACTCCCGGGCCGCAAATGATGGCCTATATCACCGCACGTGGGATGCTCTCAAAAGCCGAGCATGCATGTGGGCTACTTGATTCAGCCGCTGCCGGTATCTCTCTGACATTACCTCTTCGGCTGCGCTATGGCATCTACCGGGATGCATTGGCAGAGCTTGATATCGTAGCCGCATTTGCCATCGAACGCGGCGATATTGCTGCTGCAGCCCGCATTTACGGCGGAACCCATGCGCTTCGCCTGCGTTCGCTCCATGTGGCACGGCCTTACATCAGTGCATTGCACACAGCTACTAGGGAGAACGCACGCTCTCAGTACGCGAGTGAGTGGTCACGAGGGACAACACTAACGCTTGTACAGCTTATTACGGAGGCCTACGACTACCTGCAAGGCGCTGGAATGTGTGCCTAGCGTCAGGCGCTTAGATTTGCCTTACGCTTTTTCTTCCACTTGGTGATGAGTGGGAGCCAAAACATGTATATGCCTGACAGCCAAAGGATAAGGAGTCCGATGGCTGCAGGCAGAAAAACACCCAGCTTACTGATGTCTCCAGCGAAGAATGAGCCATCATGCAGCGACTCAATAAAGTCACTCATGCGTAGCTCACGCTGAAGAACATGACCGGTTCCAAGGTCAACCTGATATTCAACATCGCTCTTCAGAATGACTTTTGCGATGCCTTTTGATGGCCGGATGTCAACACGCTGGACATCCTTCCAAGTGACTTCTCCATCGACCTTGCCGCGGTTGATTGCTTCCAGATATTGAGCAGGTGTCGCAATCGGCTCGTGCGTCACCCCTACACGTTCAACGGGTTGTACGAAAGGGAGCTGCTTTTTTAGTTGGAGCAAAATCCCCGTGATGATAACCACGACAAGCGGTACCGCAAAGCAAATGCTTATCCAGGCATGGGTACGGCGGTTTGCATAGTTAAACGTCATCGGAAAAGTCTATCCTGCCCGACCGGTATTAACCCTTGAGGCCGCTGGTTGCTATGCCCTGAATAAACATCTTCTGTGCGAAGAAGAACACGACAATCACAGGGAGAATCACGACGGTTGCCGCTGCCATCAGGAGGTTCCACTGGGTACCACCATGCTGGCTTTGATACGCCTGCAGTCCAAGGGACAGCGTGAATGTCTCTTGGTCCGAGAGATAAATCATCGGACCCATAAAGTCATTCCATGTTCCCATGAAGGTAAACAAGGCAACGACGGCCAGTGCGGGTTTTGCCAGAGGAAGCAACACATCGGTAAAGATACGCACTTCCGAGCAACCATCGATTTTTGCTGCTTCGCTTAGCTCCATCGGGATAGTCCTAAAGAATTGGCGTAGGAGAAAGATCGAGAAAGCACTTCCAAAAAATGCAGGAACCCAGAGTGGTCGGAAGGATCCGACCCAGCCCAGCCACTTGAAGAGGCCAAATGTTGGGACCATCAGTACCGGGAAAGGCACCATCATGGTTGCAAGCGTCACGGCAAAGAATGCATCCCGGCCTGGCCAGCGGAGTCGGGCAAAGGCATAGGCAACCACTGCATTGGAGCAGACGGACCCTGCGACGCAGAGGAGGGTTACCATTAAGGTGTTACGCGCGTAGAGAAGGAATGGGATGTAGCCGAGCTCCTTGCTGCCATAAGTAACAGCCTTTGGGAAGTTGTCCCAGAGGAACTTGCTTGGCAAAAGCGTCGGCGTCGCCGTCATCGTTTCTTCAATCGGCTTGATCGCCGTCGTTACCATCCACAACAATGGGGAGACGAAGATGAGGCTCAACACAATCAGCACGATGTGAACGGTAGCGAGACTGAATTTCTTTTGTTTCATGGTTTAGCTCCGATCGTAGTGAACCTGCCGCTCGCTCATCCGGAGGGCAACAAATGTCAGTGTGAGAGTGATGAGGAAGAGCACCCAGCCCATTGCACTCGCATAGCCCATCCGTTGGAAACGGAAGGCATTATCGAACAGATAGGTTGTAAAGAAGTAGGTTGAGCGTGCCGGCGCGCCGTTCGGGAACATCACGTACGGAACCGCAAAGACCTGCAGCGCACCAATCATCCCCATGATCACGTTGAACAGGATGACAGGGCTGAGCATCGGTAGCGTCACGTGGCGGGTCTTCGCCGCAAGGCGTGCGCCATCGAGGTCGGCGGCTTCGTAGAGAGACTGCGGGATGTCCTGGAGGCCGGCGAGGTAGATAACCATCGCATTGCCGGAACCCCACATCGCAATCATCACCAATGTGACCTTCGACCATGCCGGGTCGCCAAGCCAGTTTGGTGGATTTGACATCCCAAGCTTTTCCAGCGACATATTGAGCAAGCCGTGCTCGCCATTGAAAATCCAGAGCCAGAGGATGCCGAGAGCGACCATCGGGACCAGACTTGGGACATAAAACAGCGTCCGGTAGAACGCAAGCCCCTTGACCTTGGTGTTCAGGAGCATCGCGAGCAGAATCGCCACGGTGGCCGACAACGGAACCGCTGCCACGACGTAGGTGAACGTATTCCGAATCGTCATCCAGAAGACTTCGTCCTGGACCATCTCCTTGTAGTTCTCAAGCCCGATAAAGCGCGGCGGTCGGAGAACCGAGAAGTCGGTGAAGCTGTAGAAAAACGATGCCAGAACTGGATAGAGCAGGAAGGTCAGAAAGCCCAGTATCCACGGCATGGCGAAGAGATATGCGATACGCGCTTCGGATTTCATGGCTTTGCCTCCGCTGTGGTGATGCCCTTGCCCATGACTTGTTGTTGGTAGCGTCGCCACTGTGGCTCAAGACGGGCCTGAGCTGCATCGAGGGCTTCCTTTGGCGTCTTTGTCCCAAGATTAATCTCAGTGAACGCATTCTTGAGCTCACTGTCCATTTGGGGCCAGATACCAATCTGCGGGATATACGCGGCGTTCGGCGAGCGTGCCAGCTCATCGAAGAGGCGGATATACGGATTCAGGTGGGTGTTGAAAAACTTATCAGACACCTTGACCAGCGGGGAGTTCTTGCCATGTGTTGAGCACAGCAGCTCCATTTGGTCCTGGCGCTGTACGAAAGCGATGAACTCAAAGGCCTCTCGCTTATGCTTGGCGCCAGTCGGGATGACAAGGGTGTCCATCGCGATAAAGTTCATCCCCTTAAGATCCTGTCGGTCCTTTGGCAGGGGGAATGGCACCGCAATCCATGGCAGGTCTTTGTTATAGAGGTCGATGAAGTTGGCCATCCAGACGCCCTGCATCACGGATGCGACCTTCTCAGACATAAATGGGTTTTGTGGGGATGAGAAGTTGCCAAAGCCACTCTGGAAGTTCTGCGTCTCACGCACGCCAAAGCGCTTGCTGTAGGACTGCACCCACTCAAATGCCCGGATGTTTTCAGGGGTGTTGATGGTCAGCTTGTCGCCATCGATGAGCTTGTCGCCGAACCAATAGCCCCAGCCCCAGTTCCACCAGCCGGGTTCGGCTGGCAGGAAGCCCGCGAGCTCCACCTTGCCATCTTTGACTTTAGAGATGCGCTCTGTAAAGGCATCCAGCTCTTCGAGTGTCTTCGGTGGTTCTTCCCCGGGTTTGAGGAATTTCCTGTTGATGTGCAGGGCAGTGCTTGCAGGGGTGGTCGGGAATGCGACCAGCGTACCGCCTGGCGACATCAGCTTCCAGTAACCTGGAATATAGTCTTCTTCCTTTATGCCGAACTCTGCGGCCAAAGGAGCAAGGTCAGTAAGCGCGCCTGCATCCTTGAACTGCGTCATCTGGGTGTCCCAAAGACCGGCGACGTCCGGAGGGTTTCCACCACTCGCCGCTAAGAGTGTTTTGTCCGCGACACCTGAAATCGAGAGCATTTTGACAAAAATGCGATCCTGGGATGCATTGAAGTTGTTGACAATACGCCGCATTTTCTGCGCTTCATCGCCGGTCCATTTTTCCCAGTAGAGCACGGTGACCTTATTCGCTACGGGCTTTCGGGTCGTCGCATCCTCCGAGCGGTACACAAGGTAGCCTAGCACTCCCAGCGCCGCTGCTGAAATGGCAATCGTTCTAATATTCACAGGCATAAACCCTTGTCGGCAGTGACAATGTGCATACGCCTATATACAGCGAAAACCCCGGAATCTCTATCAGGATTTGTCGTGGATAGGTCCAACGCCGATGGGAATTCGGTGAATCGTTCCAGTTCTTTGTGCGATGAAAACGGCTGCCGGTCCATCGGGTATCACCCAGCTGCAGCACGGATACCCCGGCTGCCCCCCAGCCCTGACTGGTTTTCCAGCATCCCCAAGCGTAAAAACCTGACCAATGGCATCGACGACAATCGTCACTTCACGAACACTGTGAACCGCGACCAATGGATTCTCAAACCCCTTGAAGAACATCCGTTGCCGTTGCCGTAATGCATCCCAAACCCGTACTGAGCGGTCCGAGCTTACGGTAGTGATGTTGCCATCCGGAGCGAGAGAGGCGCCCGTGATGCCACCCGAATGCCCTTCAAGCGTGCCCACCTTATTATTGTTATGGTCCCAAATGTGAAGCAGGCCATCCACGCCAAAGGTGACAAAGGTATTATCGTTCACATTGAGGATGCCTGTACACGCTCCCTGATGCGCGGGCTGCTCCGTCCACGTGCCGCCTCGCCTGCGGTGAAAGAGCATGCCTTTTGCATTCACGGCGACATGAACATCGCTTAACTCCGCAAAACCGGTCAGACAATCCGTACCGACCATTTCCACATCGCTTGTCACAAGGGTTACCGGGTCGAGAAGCGCCAGCATCCCGTTGCGCCCGGGTGCTCCACCCACAACACGAACTTTGCCCTGGGCTTCGCTCATCTGGTTAACCAGTTGCATCGGGACACGGGGACCCCTCGGAAGCCCTTGTACGTTTGTAACGCTTTGCTGCAAGCGGACAGGAAAGCCACCCGCGATTCCGATTGCATCCTTTTTGCGTGGTAACACGGCCTCAAGACGATTCGGCTCAGC
>JBEDDQ010000111.1:0-3762 GCA_041176185.1 Armatimonadota bacterium
TAACATCAAGATCTCCGCAGAGCTGATCGCTCCTATCGCTATGGAGCAGGGATTGCGCTTTGCAATCCGTGAAGGTGGACACACGGTTGGAGCAGGCGTCGTCGCCCGCGTCATCGAGTAGGTGTGATTGCTATCGGTCATGCCGCTGGTGCGGTATGGCCGATGTGCGGAAAGTGTAAGTAATATGCGAAAAGACAAAGTTCGAATCCGCCTTCGTGCCTTCGATCACCGCGTTCTTGATCAGTCGGCTGAGAAGATTGTTGATACGGCACGACGTACTGGAGCTAGGATTTCTGGACCAGTCCTCTTGCCAACAGAGAAGGCAATCTATGCTGTTCAGCGCAACGCAACCATTGACAAAGAGTCGATGGAGCATTTTGAGATGCGTACACACAAGCGTCTCATTGATATCTTGAATCCAGGCCCTAAGACGATTGATGCGCTCATGCGTCTTGATCTTCCAAGTGGTGTTGATATCGAGATTAAACTCTAGTTTAGAGAGAAACCGCGTCACGCAAGGATGTATGTCCCCAGGTGCGCCGTGGAGGTTAGTTATGTCTATTAAGGGTGTTCTCGGCCGTAAGGTCGGTATGACCCAGCTCTTCGATGAAGAGGGTAAGGTTGTTCCTGTGACGGTTTTGGCAGTTGAGCCAAACGTTGTTACACAGGTCCGTACGGTCGAAACCGATGGTTATTCTGCAGCCCAGGTAGCTTTTGGTGAGTGCCGTGTCGATCGTCTGACCCGCCCTGAGCAGGGACACTTGCGTGCCGCTGGTGTACAACCGCGTCGCCATCTGCGTGAGTTCGGGATTCAGGCAGATGCGTCCGTTGCAGTTGGTGATGTTATCACTGCAGGCATTTTTGCAATCGGCGAGCGTGTCGTTGTTAGCGGTACCTCCAAGGGTAAGGGTTTCGCTGGTGTTGTCAAGCGATATCACTTCCATGGCGCCGATATGACACACGGTTCGATGGTTCACCGTAAGCCACAGTCTGGTGGTGCTACCGATGCCGCTCGTACCTTTAAGGGAACGAAGAAGCCAGGTCGCATGGGTGGTGAGCGAGTCACACAGTTCGGCCTTAAGGTTGTACGGTTTGATGAAGCGGACAACCTTTTGTTTGTACGCGGAGCCGTTCCTGGTCCCGATGGAGCTCTCGTCGAAGTGACGAAGGCACGTCGTGCTGAGAAGGTCAAGGTTCGTGTTGAGACTGTTCGCTCAAGTAAGAAGAAGTAATCAGTGTTGAATCACTGGTTCGGAGAATAATTATGCCTACGTTGGCGATAAAAACGATTGGGGGAAAGCAGGCAGGCGAGGTCACCGCATCTGAGCGTGTGTTCGCTGCCCGTGTCAATATCCCTTTGATGCACCAAGCCGTTAAGGCTGAGATGGAAAACCGCCGTCAGGATACGCGCAACGCGCCTGGTCGTGGAGATATGTTTGGTGGCGGTCGCAAGCCATTTAAGCAGAAGGGAACAGGCCGTTCGCGTCAGGGTTCCATCATTTCGCCGCACTGGCGTAAGGGTGGAGCTGCACACGGACCGCATCCTCGCGATCTCGGACATGCTCTTCCTAAGAAGATGAAGCGTCTTGCAATCTGGAGTGCTTTGACTGCGAAGATCAACGACTCCGAGTTGGTTGTTGTTGACTCCTTCCCACTTGATGGCATTTCGACTAAGACCGCAGCTGCATTCCTTAAGGATGTAACCGGCGGTGCTCGTAAGTCGCTCGTGATCATCGAAGAAGAGAACGAGACTGTAATCAAGTCCCTGCGGAACATCGAGGGTATTACCTTGCGTGTAGCACCTGCGTTCTCAACACGTGATGTAGTCAATGGCGGCATCATTGTTGCAACAAAGGCTGCGATCCGTAAGATCGACTCTGTATGGGCGCCTGAGGAGACTGAAAATGCCTAATCTGTATAACACAATCCTTCGTCCTGTCATCACTGAGAAGGCGTTGACGATGAGCGGCGAGCGCAAGTATGCGTTTGTCGTCCATGTCGATGCTAACAAGCTGCAGATTCGTGAAGCTGTTGAAAAGCTCTTTACGACCACTGAGGGTGGCGCGATTACTGTTACGACTGTGAATACAATCCTGACCAAGGGGCGTACAAAGCGCTACCGGATGTTTGGACGTTCCAGTACTGGGCGTACGCCATCGGTTAAGAAGGCGATTGTAACCGTAGCCGAGGGTCAGGCGATTCAGATCTTCGAGGGAGTGTAAGATGCCAGTACGAAAGTTTAAGCCTATAACCCCTGGCCGTCGTCACATGGCCATCTCCTCGTTCGAGGAGATCACAAAGGACAAGCCTGAGAAGAGCCTGCTTGCTCCGTTGAAGAAGAATGCCGGGCGTAACAACCAAGGTCGTATTACCGTTCGCCATCGTGGTGGTGGACATAAGCGCATGTACCGCCTGGTCGACTTCAAGCGTAATAAGGATGGCGTTGAGGGTACGGTGTCGGCGATCGAATACGATCCAAACCGCACCTGCCGTATCGCTTTGGTTCAGTACGCGGATGGTAGCAAGGCATATGTTCTCGCTGCTGTCGGTATGAAGCCAGGTGATGCAGTGTTCAACGGTGCTGACTCCGACATAAAGGTCGGAAACGCGCTGCCACTCGTTAACATCCCTGTTGGCACGACGGTTCACAATGTTGAGCTGCGTCCCGGTGCTGGTGGACAACTGGTTCGTTCTGCTGGATCCGGCGCTCAGTTGATGGCTAAGGAAGGCAAGTATGCTACGTTGCGCTTGCCATCCGGCGAAATGCGTAAGATTCTATTGACCTGTCGTGCAACGATCGGTCAGGTTGGTAATCTTGAGCATGAGAATGAATCGTGGGGTAAGGCTGGTAAGACCCGGTGGCTAGGACGCCGTCCTCAAGTCCGTGGTGTTGCTATGAACCCCCGTGACCACCCCCATGGTGGTGGTGAAGGTCAATCCCCAGTTGGCCGTAAGAAGGGCCCGGTTTCGGCTACGGGTGTGCTTGCTCTTGGATACAAGACTCGTCGCAACAAATCAACCGATAAGTTTATCGTCAGACGACGTAAGTAGTTTTCCTACGAACGTCGATGTGGCATCAGGCATCGCCTGGTGCCACGCACCCGGTAGGTTTCTACGTCAGGGGCAATGGTCGGATGCATAATCCGGCAAGGAGTAATAATGGGACGATCTCTCAAGAAGGGTCCTTTCGCGGATCCTAAGCTGCTCGATAAAGTTGATCAGCTGAATGAAAAGGGTGAGAAGAGGATTATAAAAACCTGGTCTCGCCGTTCGACGATTTTTCCGTCGTTCATTGGGCATACATTTGCTGTCCATGATGGACGCAAGCACGTACCAGTTTTCGTGACCGAAAACATGGTCGGCCATAAGCTTGGGGAATTTTCCCAAACGAAGACGTTCAAGGGTCACGCTGGTGGAACTGGCCAGTCGACTCGAATGCGGAAGTAGGGGGTAGATATATGGAAGCACAAGCTACAGCCCGCTACGTTCGTATGGGGCCTCGCAAGGTTCGTTTTGTACTTGATACCGTTCGTGGAAAGTACGCAGCGGATGCATTGGATATTTTGAAGTTCACGCCGAATCATGCGGCAGCTGAAATCAGCAAGGTCCTTCGCTCTGCTATGGCAAATGCTGGGAACAACCATGGTTTGGACTTGACCAATCTGAAGATTGCGCGTTGTTATGTCGATGTCGGACCAACGATGAAGCGTGTTCAACCACGTGCTCAGGGTCGTGCATATCGGATTTTGAAGCGTTCAAGCC
>JBEDDQ010000112.1:0-4659 GCA_041176185.1 Armatimonadota bacterium
CCATCGGATGCCGCCGCCGAAGCGGCGGCATCCGATGGCGCAAGCGTGATTATTGTTGAACCGACATCCGTGCTCGGTGGGCAACTGACATCACAGCTGGTCCCAGTCCCGGATGAAAATCAATACGTCGGCCGCGTGAAAGGTGCAGCGACGGATCGCTATCGTGCTCTCCGCGAGGATGTCCGTGCGCTTTACGCAGCAAAACCTGGCGTTCGGAAACAGGCAGCTAACAATATCGGGCAATGCTGGGTCTCCCCAGTTTCGGGGCTGCCAAGCGTTTGGAGTGAGGCAATCCAAGCACGGCTAGCTCCATTTGTGCAAAACGGCCGTCTCAAGCACACCTACCTAAGGCACCAGCTCCGAAGGATTGTCCGCTACTCAGGCAACGGAGACATCAACTACGTCGAGATTGTCAACCTCGAGGATGGTCATGTCCGACGGATTGCACCAAAGATTGTTGTGGATGCCACTGAAGATGGATCTGCGGCCTACCTGGCTGGCTGCCCCACACGAATCGGACAGGAAGCCGAAAGTGTATTTGGTGAGCCGCTGGCGCCAGATGTCAACCACCCTGAGTGGGTTCAGTCATTCACATACGGCTTTCTACTTCGCTGGGAGATGGATTCGCAGAAGCAAAAGCCTGCTGTCGCGCCACCAGCCGAATATGAGACCTTCAAGAACCAAGGCGAGTACACCTTGGACTATGTCTACCGAGGCAATGGTATTGAGGCATATTCTGTACCATATGGCGTATTGGCTGCGATAACGCATACATCGGTAGCAGGCACACGGACCTACCAGCCATTTTGGACCTACCGACGCCTTGAAGCCGCCGGCTCGTTTACCGGTGGAAAGAGTCCACAAGGTGATATCGCACTGATCAACTGGCGTGGCAATGACTTTCACATGGAAAGTTACATCGACAAACCACTTGATGACCAGGTACGTGTCCTGAACCGTGGGCGTGACTTTGCGATTGGCTTTCTACACTGGCTCCAGACAGAATGCCCGCGAGACGATGGTAAGGGCAAGGGTTATCCTGAAATGCAGCCGTTGACGGCAGCAGAGGAACCGTTGGTAGATGAGCTGGGTGTTGCCTTGCATCCGTATATTCGTGAAAGTCGCCGCATCATCGCTCTCGAAATGCTTACATCAGTGCATATGGAAGCGATATCCGATGAAAAACGCTGGGGGACCGAGTTCGCCGACAGTATCGGGTGTGCGCACTACGCTATCGACATCCACCCAAGCGCGAACGAGCCTCACTTACTACATTCCGTGGTGCCCTACCATATCCCTCTAGGAGCGCTGATTCCGGTAAACGGCCCGCGTAACCTGGTAGCGGGGGCCAAGAATTTTGGAGCATCCCGGTTGGCGCTCGCGAGTGCGCGTATGCATCCATCCGAGTGGCTGGTAGGCGAGGTTGCTGGGATGCTGGCGGCGATGTCAACCCGGCAGGATTTACATCCAGCAAAGCTTCGAGCCAGCGATGCGCATCGGAAAGCGCTTCTTGAGCACATTTCCGCTGCTGGAATCACCCGCTATTGGTCCGAGATATTGGATGTCGCTAAGTAACCATGCATGCTAGGTGGAGTATCACCACTAAATGGTTTTATAGGCGTATTGCTTGGATAACGAACGGTCAAACCCCATACGTAGCAGGTGTTTACTGAAAATTGACATTTCACTAACCTTATTGGGAACCAGTTTCACTTTTGGTGCGTTCTGGATAACAAGAGGTTCACATGTCTGCAATAGTATTGGCCCAACCACACTCCACTCCCCTTCGCGAAAAGGCACCAGCGCACGATGACTTTGATGCCATTGTGGAACAGGAAATAACTCAGGAAGAACGTACCCGTGGACAAGCACGCCGTGTAAGCGCGCATGATGCTGACTCTGAAATCGCTCCTTGGATTGGCAAATCTGGGAGGTTGCTCACTGCAGCCGAGGAAGTCACACTCGCCCGGCGAGTAGCCCGTGGCGACAAAGCTGCAAAAGACCGCCTGACCGAGGCCAATCTGCGCCTCGTCATCTCGATTGCGCGTAAGTATTGCGCTCCTGGCGTTCCCCTCAGCGACCTCATTCAAGAGGGTAACCTCGGTTTGATTCGTGCCGTTGAGAAGTTCGATCCTGAGCGTGGTTTCCGCTTCTCGACATACGCAACGTGGTGGATTCGGCGCGCCATAAGCCGCGCCGTCATCAACCAAGGCAGAACCATCAGGATTCCTGTATATGTCGCAGATGTCGTACATCAGGTCACCAAGATGACCGCGACGTTGCGCCAGCAGCTCTCGCGTGAACCATCCATTGATGAGCTCAGCGAAGCGCTTGAAATGCCCCGGAAGAAGATCGAAGAAATTCTCCGATCATGCTCTGAGCCACTTTCATTGGAGACACCTGTGGGTGACCGTGAATCGGCCCAGCTTGGCGACTTCCTTGAGGCCAAGGACATGGTTACTCCAAGCGATGTTGAAGAAACCATCATCCGGAGGGAAGAGGTTCAGCAGCTTCTGTCCACCCTTAACGATCGTGAGCGCGAGATCATTGCGCTGCGGTACGGTTTGACGGGGGATGCACCGCAGACGTTGGAAGAGCTCGGAGCGCACTTTCAAATCACCCGAGAACGTGTACGGCAGATCGAACTCCGAGCACTTAAGAAATTGCGCAAGCTTGGAACAGACATCCTCAACTAGAACAGAGAAGCCCTTCGTTTACGAAGGGCTTGTTTTCTTGAGACGTATGCTCTCACCGCGGTATCGAAACGTTATGACTGAGTGGCAAACTCAGAACCGGACGCCTCCGGTAAAGTCCACCTGTAACTGCTTTGCCGTGGTCGAATAGTAAGCTCCAATCGCACGTCCATCCACGAGCTTGACGATCCCAAATTCCGTGTCTCTAAACCGAGTGAGCCCAAGCTGGGAATCAATCCGGTTTACACGCAACTCCCAGTCTTTGCGCAGGGGCATCGACACCGATGCGCTGGTACTTGACTGATTCACATCCAAACCCTGCGTGGAGTTCACAAACACGGTTCCGCCACTTGGCGCTGTCCAGTCATATGAAAAACTGAGCCGATGCTTTGGCGTCGAAACCGTTGTCAACGTCACCAGCTGTGGTTGCTGGAGATAGTCGTAAGTCCATTGAAAATTGCTCGATGGTGTCAGTGATGTTCGAAACGTCGATGAGCTCTGTGTTGCGAGTCCTCCGCCAGTCAGTCCAACAACTTCCACATAGTTGAGGGACACCACCTGACTATAGAGCCACTTTGGGGCGATTTTTTGTGGAGCACGAATCAACCGTGTCCCGTAGGAATCTGCCATCGAGCGAGTCGTTGACGACGATGCCACAGTTCGCTGCGTTGTATTTACGGCGGATAAAGTTGCCCTCCAGCCAGCTAGCCCGATCTGAATGGGATTACTTTCAATGGAAAGCTGTTGGCGATAATCCGTAAATCCCTGATCGATCTGTACATTGGATGACCCAACAAAGCGACTAGCGGTTTGAAACATCCCAACCCGCGCAAAAGGTAACTGGTACCCGGCCTGGAGTGATCCATAGATATCCTTTCCATTCGGTACATCGACGAAGACCGATGCATCTGCACGTGTGCCAAAGCGGCTGGAATGCTGTAGGCGGCTTCCACGGCGGCCATCCTGAACGTTTAAGACCTGAAAGGTCCCGTTACCTAAGCGGGAGCGGTACTGTTGCTCGATATCCACTCCCCAGCCGGTACGACGGGCTACAGCACTACTACCAAACTGTGCGCCGCGGCGAAGATGAACGACACCCGTGCCAGAACGGGATGCCTGATATGTGTACGGAACATCGACGGTCAATCCTGTGGATGCAAACCCGAGCAGCTGATCCCGAAACAGTGTTCGCTGATAGACAGTCATTCGATGTAGAGGCAGAACCGCCAACGTCTGACCATCTACCAGTAAGCGTGCGTGCTTGAACAAGAGGTTGAAATCTCCACCAAGCTCAAGTGAGACTTCACTGGAGACAACACTGACATCCGCGGTGCTCTGGTCGACAATGTTGAATGCATCGGCACCAACACTCTGACTTACAGGCTTAGCAAGGAGGGATAACGGGTCCAACGAAACAATGGCGCCGGATTCAAGTTCAGCAAGTAAAAGACGTCGTATTGGACTCCAACTTACCCGCTTAGCTGATGTATCGGCGCTTCCCGACGAAACGCGGACATTCCCGGCAGCAACAACATTTCCACTAACGACATCCACCTGCAGAGCAGTACCACGAATGGTGATAGCACCATTTGATGCCGTCACGAGGCCATTTTCAGAATAGCCTCCAAGAAGCCGCCGTCCCGTCGAGCCAGCGTTCACGGCATACACAAGCTCACTATCAGATTTGACGGTTAACCAAGTGGATGTAACCTGCAGTTTGAAGGTGGCATCATCAACAAAGTCAACGGTTACCGATGCCGGAACAGCGTTGCTTCCGCCAATTACAGACGCTGTGACCCTAACTTGTCCGACTGTGTTCGGAGCTATAAGGGACACTCTCGCAATACCACCGCGCGTCGTAATCTCATCCTGATCAAAGCGACCGCCAGAGGCCGCAAAGCGCACGATGGTGCCATCCGCCGCAGGTTGCCCACCGACGAAGACACGCGCAGATAAAACTACATTA
>JBEDDQ010000113.1:0-5278 GCA_041176185.1 Armatimonadota bacterium
CACACCATGACTTCCGTGCAAGTGTCCTAGATGTCACTAAAAAAGATGGTGTCTGGTTTCACACCGTCCTTGTCCACGATGGAACTCTAGCAACCGGAGCGCAAGTCCACGCAAGCGTTGATGCAAATCGTCGGCGACTGATACGTGCCAATCATACTGCCACACATATCCTACATAGGATTCTGCGCGAGCAGTTGGGGACTCACGTAGCACAACGGGGATCCTTAGTCGCACCTGAACGCCTCCGTTTTGACTTCTCACATGGGGAATCTATTCCTTCAGACAAGATAAAGCTAATCGAGCGACTGGCAAATGAAGCCGTAGCAGCCGCGATGCCAGTCGACATTGCTGAAAAGCCAATCGATGAAGCACGTGAGCTCGGTGCGATGATGCTGTTTGGTGAAAAGTATGGAGATGTCGTCCGGGTTGTATCTGTCGGTGGAGAATACTCTCGGGAGTTCTGTGGTGGCACCCATGTTGCCAATACTTCTGAGATTGGCATGATCAAAATTGTGGGTGAGTCATCGAGCGCTGCTGGCGTCCGTAGAATAGAAGCCATCACGTCCGACAATGCAATGGACTACATCGATAAGACAATCTCTGATGCGGAGCACGCAGCGGGTTTACTTAATGTGAAAATTGATGGTCTGGCCGGTGCGATCCAGCGTCTTCTGGATGACCGCCAGCAACTAATGTCCGAGTTGAAGGCAATCAAGCAACAACAAGCTGGTAGCCATGCCGATGGCTTACTCTCAAGTGCAGTCGATGTCAACGGAACCAAGGTGATTGTTCAGGCAGTGGATGCATCCGATGCCGCAGCACTCGCCAGTCTGGTAGACGAGCTGATTGGTCGGACTGATAACGGGATTGTAATGCTTGTCGCTCCAATAGGTGACAAGGTAAACATCGTCGTCAAAGCCACGAAGACCGCTGTTGCCGCGGGGATTCATTGCGGAAACCTTGCTAAACAGGCTGCGCAAATCATGGGCGGCGGTGGCGGCGGCAGACCGGACTTTGCGAGTGCTGGCGGAAAGAATGCATCCAGTATTCAAGATGCACTTACTGCTGTCTCTGAAGCGATATCGTCTGCACTGGGTTCCTGATGTCAATCGTACGGGTCATTTTATGTCTCGTACTGTGGTTTCTTGGGAGTGGGTCAATATTCGCACAAGTGAACATTGACCCGCTCCCTTGTATATTTCTTAGTGGCACAGATGAAACGCTAGCCGCAGTGAAGTCTGCCGCTGGGCGATCGGTTCTCTGGGTACATCGCCAGGGAATGGACTTTCCACCATGTGCCAAGGACGCAAAAATCTCCACACCGTATTGGGTTATCAATCAATCCGATAGTCAGCGTCGGTTTTACGTCTTTACTCACGATGCGATTGATGGGGTTTACTCTTCCTCGACGAGGCGTGACAACTTCGTTACGCTCGATGAAATCATTGGTGGAGTTGAGAACATATCGGATGCGGGTGCATCGACAGGTGGAAAAGCCTCAATATTGCGGTTTGCACGGAATGTCTATGCAACCGAGGAACATCTTGTCCTAAAGCTTGTTTGCAGCGGAACGCTCGCTGGAATTCTGCTTGCCATTGGACTTTGGAAACGTGACCAGAGAATGGGCCTTATCGCCGCACGAGCAGCCGCCGGATGCCCGCTAGCCCTGTATGCCGGCGGTACGCCAGGTTTGTTACTTTGGATGCTAGTAACGCCCTGGTTTCTTTCAGCGTTTGTCCCCGTGCGTATTACTCTTAGAATCACAACGCTTATCGTGCTGCTTGATCAGGTCACAGGCCTACGCCTCGGTGACTTCTCACCGCTACAGGGGTACTTCGGATCCGGCATCCGGTTCTACGGAGTTGGAAATGAGCTCCTCGGGATCATCACCGGCACGCTAGCCGTCTGTGTACCAAAGAAGTTCCGTGTCCAATCGGCCATCGCGTGTGTTCTCTTCTTCGGTAACGCAAGCCTCGGAGCAGACTTTGGAGCGGTCGTCACCTTTGCAGCACTCGCTGCCATCGACGTTCTCCGATTTGTACAGGCGTTTCGGAAGTGTTCTCTCATCTGGCTGATTACGGCTTCCGTTTTGATTGGAATGACCACTGCAGTTTTAGCAGCTTGGCTCGATATGATGTTCTCACCGAAAATGTCGCACGCCGGTGCTGCAATGACGGCCGCCAAGTCATCCGGACTGGGGCACCTCGTTGACATCATCATCAGGAAAGTCATGATGAACATCGAAATCGCGCTGCGCCCGGCGACCATTATCGCAATTGCAGCTGTTGCAATTCTGATATGGCTTGCTCGGCATGTATTTGTTGAAAGGCTTCCCTGGCAAAGCGGTATTCGGTACCTTAGCCTCGCGGTTGCACTCAGTCTTGTCTTCAATGACTCGGGCGTCGTAACCGCCCTCATGGCTCTGCTACCAGCCCTCGCGATGATTCCGGAAGTTTACAAATCCAATGGATGACATCTTAATCGGTATCGATTTCGGGACTAAGCGTATCGGTATTGCACTGAGCTCAACCAATTTGCTCCCTGCATCACCCATAGCAACGCTTCACCGCAGCAAACGTCAAGGGCATGACATCGAACAGCTCATTCGTATCGCCACGCTCCACAAAGCAACGGCATTTGTCATTGGACTGCCATTGTTGAAGGATGGCTCAACAGGGAAAATGGCAAACCTTGCCGGAGAATTCACACGCGCACTGGTAAAGGTAAGCCCGATACCTGTACACACGGTTGATGAGTCATTTTCATCCGCATTTGCCGATGAGGATCTGTTTTCACGAGGATTCTCAGCGGAGCGCGTTTCGAAATTACGGGATGCCACAGCCGCATGCCATATTATTGATGCATGGCGCAAAGCTACCGAAAGTCAAACATCCGCGGAATAAAACGTATCGTTGCCAGCATTTTCCTGATTGGTATTGTTCTGGCAATATGTGTGAGCTGGGCCGCGATGACCCCGATGACATCATCGAACGGAGTCTGGGTTCAGATTCGTGTCAAACCCGGAGATACAAGACACAAACTTGCTGCAACTTTGCAGTCAAAAGGTCTCATTCGCAGCTCGTTTCTTTTCGAACGACTTGTCGCGAGGCGGGGGAGTTATCAGCCTGGCACCTATAGGTTTCGATCGTCCGAGAGGCCACTCCGAATACACGAGAGGTTGGTCCGCGGTGATTTCGAGCGCATCCGTGTAACAATCCCTGAAGGCTTTACACTTGCGCTGATCGCCAAACGTCTGGTCAGGCTCGGCGTCATTCAAAATGAGGACGATTTTCTCATTCCAGCCGAAGAAAATGCATCCGATTTTGTCAACGGACTCCCGAAGGGAGCAACACTTGAAGGCTATCTCTATCCCGACACATATAGCATCCCGGTTGGTTTCGATGTAAACGCCATCATCGAGCTCATGCACTCCCGCCAGACGAAAGTTATGAAGGATCTGGATAGTTCGCTCGATGGAACAAAACGGCATCGGTTGCTGACAATTGCATCCATGATAGAGCGCGAAGCCGTTACAGATCGAGACCGTCCATTGGTCGCATCAGTGATTGAAAATCGTCTCCGGAAGGGGATGCGACTCGAAATCGATGCCACAGTCCAATATGCACTTGGGAAACATGTGAACCGTGTGATGTTTAGTCATTTACGTATAGATAGTCCATACAACACTTACCGGAAACGGGGACTTCCTCCTGGACCTATCGCCAATCCTGGACGAAAAGCGATTATTGCCGCGGCAAAACCAGCATCAACCCCATACTACTTCTATGTTCTTGGTCAAGATCGTCGCAACCACGTCTTTACTACGACGTACAAAGAACACCTCATCGCAATCCGAAAGTATCGCCCAAAGCCATGATTGTTTATCCTGACTTCAAAGTTCGCCGCTTTACTGAAATCGACCAGCCGTTTCTACAAGCACACGGTCTTCGGGGCCTTTTGGTTGATCTTGATAACACCTTGGTTGGCTGGCACGCAATGGACATCCCGGATGACATTGCCGGTCACGTTGCCTCACTCCAAAGCGATGGCATCGAACTTTGCATCACATCAAATACCTATAACTTCACTCGCCTGCGCACGATTGCCGGGCAACTGGGCATTCACTTTTTCGACGGCAATGCTGGCAAACCGGGAACCCGTGGACTGCTGGCAGGCCTCTCACAAATGAATGTTGAGCCAAAGCATGCAGCAATGGTCGGTGATCAACTTTTTACGGACATTCGGGCAGGTTCACGAGCTGGCGTGAAGACCATTCTTGTAAATCCGTTAACTACGCGTGATTTCATCGGTACAAAGCTTGTCTCACGAACCCTTGAAAATCTTGTCCTCCGCGGGGAAAACCGAAGACCATGAACCTGCGGATTATGAAATGGAACAAAACGTGGGAAGCAGACTCAACACTGTCATCCCTAATTCAGTTACGTCGAGATGTGTTTGTTACCGAACAACAGTGTCCTATCGATGACGAACCCGATGCCAATGACCCGGATGCACTCCATGTTTGTGCAATGATAAATGGAGTTGTCGTTGGTTGTGCCCGCATATTGATCAAAGACCCGGGAGTCGCAAAAATTGGGCGTGTTGCGGTGTCCCGAGAAGCTCGTAAGACCGGTGTCGGACTAGCAGTCATGCGAATGGCCATTCTCTACACCCGCAGCCTTGGCTACGAAAAGATTTATCTGGAATCACAGACTCATGCGATTCCGTTTTATGAACGCCTCGGATTTGTTGCTTATGGGCCTGAATTTGATGACTGTAACATTCCACATCGGAAGATGACACTGGAGCTTTGACGCAATGAACGCTGACTTTGCATCCTGGCGGAATAGTATTCAGGTTTCGAATCGTCTTCATCTGAATCACGCAGGCGTTTCCCCGATGAGCCTTAACGTTCTGGATGCACTACAGACAGCACTCATGTCTCAGCATCACGATGGGCCTCTCCAGCAGTACATCAAAATGTTTGATGCGGTTAACTCTGTCCGCCAGCAGCTCGCATCGCTGATCGGTGTAGATGAGACCTATGTTGGACTCACGCGAAACACAAGCCATTCGATGAGCATCATTGCAAACGGTTTGCGCCTCGGACCGGGAGCAGAAGTCGTTGTTGCCCACGATGAGTTTCCTGGAATCGTGTACCCCTGGTTGCCGCTGCAACGAGATGGAGTCAGTTTTGTACGCATCAAACCGACAGGATCAACGTTTTGTGCGGACGATTTTATAGATGCGTTGACCGCCAATACGAGAATTGTCATCG
>JBEDDQ010000114.1:0-4193 GCA_041176185.1 Armatimonadota bacterium
GTGCTGGAGCAATCCGAATTCGCATCATGTGTTTGCAGTTCCTCCAGGAATGCCTGACAAGTCACAGGGAAGCGTATAGGTTGGCACGCCACCATTCGATGTGCCTGGAATCGTCCCCCGACGAGGGAACCACTTCGAATGGCCATCCACAAAGTTCACACACATCCCATCCTTATGCCGTGGGGCACCCGGGAAGTTGTCCCAGCCAAATGGTCCGCTTGGATTTGGGCAGCTCGGATCCGGCAGCTTTCCACCGGGCAAAACGTAGGTCGAATCAAAGAACATCGTCGTATTGACAACATCTTCAACCGCTGCGAGTGAAACTACCGGGTCATCCTGGAACAATCCAGGTGGCAACGCCGGGTCTTGGAAGAGCGCAAAATTCAATGCGTAGCTCGAGTAACGGAAATTGCCACTCCCACGGAGGCCGAGGGGCGCCATGATTCCAGGAAAGTCAATTCCAGGGCGATTACTCGGACAAATCAAGATATCGGTGTTCTTCATGTAAGGGAGCACGGCATCGTAGACCGTGAAGACTCGGTTCCCGGAACCCGGTAAAAGAACCGCCGCATCCATGCTGTACACAGACTGCGGCATCGTCTCATCGTAGTCCTGGACATACATAATCGTCGCAGTCGCAAACTGCTTGGTGTTGCTCAGGCAGCTCGTCTGCCGCGCGGCCTCACGGGCCTGGGCAAAAACAGGGAAGAGGATTGCAGCGAGGATCGCAATGATGGCGATAACAACAAGGAGTTCGATTAACGTAAAAGCAGAACGTCGCATGAGGAAGATTCCTTTCTGCTCGATTCTATGGACGTGCGTGCGCCGTTCTGTTAATCAAATGCTATGAATCTCAGATTTAACGAAACCTTATTGTTTGAAGAGGCCACTTTGCCCAGAACATGAGAGAAAAACACAGCCAAACAAGCGAGCTATCCTCGTATTTGTTTCGCGGTTCGTTTAACTAATATGCGCTTTAAGTCACCTGCAACACGTATCGAGCGACGATGAGAGTGTGAATACAAGTGAACACCACTCTATGGATGTGCGTGCGCCGTTCTGTTAATCAAATGCTATGAATCGCAGATTTAACGAAACCTTATTGTTTAAAGAGGCCACTTTGCCCAGAACATCAGAGAAAAACACAGCCAAAAAAGCGAGCTATCCTCGTAATTGTCTGATGGTTTGTTAACAATCGCGCCATCAAAATCGCCTATAACGCACATCGAGCGATTCTCTGACTGTGAATACCAGCGAATTGACACACCTTCCACCACTGGATGACATGCGATGTAGCAGATTTCATCCAGAATTTAGTAAATCGGTGTACACATTTTCCGTGTGTCCACCATTGGAGATGCATCTACTTTGAAACCAATCACCGTTTTGGCCCTCGGGCGCGGCAGGCACTCACTGCAAGCCACCACGAATAAATACATTCAGACCAGCGGAACAGCGGATGTCAGTATTGCGGCATCCCCGGATGTCGAAGTCACCATCGCGGCCTTCAACAAGTCGAAAATCCGCGTGACCGGGCGTTGCCGTAAGGTGACCATTAAGTACGTCAGCACCACCGCCGAAATCGACTGCACCGAGCTCAGCTGCAGCTTGATTCAAGTCATCAATGCAAGTCAGGGGTGCACGGTCACCTTCCCACCGATGCTCTTGGCTTAGGCTGACAAAGTGGAAATCGCAGGGGTCCAACCGAGCGGCAAGTACATCCGCATAGCCTCTGCAAGATAAAACGAGCCAGTGATTAGGATGATATCTCCGGCGCCAGCGCCATCTATTGCATGCTGAAGTGCATCCTTCGGGTCATCCACCACCGCAACAGGCAGACCAGCACGGAGATAGGCATCCTCGACCGCATCCGGGCACTGCCCACGCTCGGGGATGACCGTGACGATCACACTGGATAACGCCGGTGCCAGCGCAGCCGCAAAGCCCACACCATCATGGGTACCCGTATGCGCAACGACGGCGTGTACATTTTGTTTCCCACCATAAAGTTGCTGGATGGTGGTGGCGAGATTCGCCGCAGCCGCGACATTATGCGCACCATCAAAGAGCAGGACCTTGTCGCTGGCTGAAATGACCTGCATCCGCCCGGGAATTACAGTACGCGCAACCGCGGACTGAACCACATGCATGTCCACATCCATCGGAAGAATCTCTCGTAGAACCGCCACAACCAATGCGGCATTTACCGCCATCGGGTGCCCAGGCAGGACCGTCGGTATCGGCTCCAACGCAGCGGCATCCACGACCGGAAGCTCCAGATGGTTTGCACGCTCGAGAATGATGTCACGGGGTTCGCCGGTGATCTGCCCGATTCCCACGACACCCGTCCCGGCTTTCACGATGCCTACTTTGTGGTAGGCGACATCGCGGATTGAGTCGCCGAGGACATCCGCGTGGTCGGCACCAATGCTGGTGATAATTGCCGCGGCGGGCGCCGGTATGACATTGGTGGCATCGAATTTGCCGCCAATCCCGACCTCGATGCAGTGATAGTCAACATTGCTACGACGTGCAATCAGAAATGCGAGCAGGGTCTTGACTTCGAATTCTGTGAGATCGGTGGCTGCCGGGTTGATATGCGCGGTCTTTGCGGCAAGCTCGCGTGCTGCGCCAATCAGGATGTCATCCTGGACAAGCTCGCCATCCACCTGCCAGCGCTCCCGAAAGTCAAAGACATCCGGGGACAGATAGGCTGCCACGCGGAGACCAGCTGCACGTAAGCCGTTATAGAGCATCGCCGTCGTGCTGCCCTTGCCATTGGTCCCGGTGATGTGAATGGCCTTGACCGCAGCCTCTGGATGGTCAAGAGCAACCAGTAACTGCTTAAATGTCAACCGCACGTGGCGGTTTGTGGCCGCCGCTGTAAACGAGAAAATGAACCGGCGGACATCTTCCACCGACTCAATGACCGGGGTCCTCAAGCCAGCCATCGCCACACACCGTTCCGACACAAACCAATAGATACACGGGTGCCAGCACACAGGAGCTGACGAGGGAGGCAGTTCATTTCGCGCGCATTTTAGCAATGCCAAAGCATTCAAGTGTTAAGGATTCACCGAGCTTAATATCCATGTCTAAATCGTTTGGAATTGCTTAACGAAAGTTTCACACTCCCTTAGTCACCGCTTAAAACAACACTGGTACAACGCGATCGGAGGGCAATATGAAAACTCGAAACCAAGCCTTTACATTGATTGAACTTCTCGTTGTTATCGCCATCATCGCCATTCTCGCCGCTATTCTCTTCCCAGTTTTCGCACAAGCTCGTGAAAAGGCACGCCAGACCAGCTGTCTTAGCAATGCAAAGCAGATTGGTCTCGCCGGCCAAATGTATGCGCAAGATTACGATGAAATCCTTCCTGAAACCGGCTGGCAAGGCCCCTGCTCCGACCCGATTACCGGTGCCGCTACCGACACAAAGTACTCTGGTGTAGCATCCTTCCCAATCGCATCCGCTCCTTACATCAAGACTTGGAACATCTTCAAGTGCCCATCCGACTCGCAGTACGGCGGCTTCAACAAGCCCAACTCCTACTGCTACGAGCAGCAGCTTCTTGATGCGCGTGTCCCAGGTGCCTATGTGGGCATCAAGGATGCACCGGATGCAATGCGTAAGGTGCTGCCACTTTCCTACGCTGGAAACTACTTCCTCTCCAGCGCTTATAGCGGACCTGGTCGTTCCGCCGTTGTTGGTGGCAAAATGTTATCCTTGTCATCCTTCGCAGCTCCTGCAAACCTTCACTATGTTGCAGAAGTCGGCTCCAGTGTCACATCTGGTGGCTGGACATTCGCCGGATGGTACATCGCACCAGGCTACGGAAACGGCACCACCGATACCCGCTGGCGTAAGGGCAAGCGCCACGCAGAGGGGCGCAACTGGGTCTTCGTGGATGGCCATGCAAAGTGGTACAAGGATCCTAACTTCCTGAACCCCGATGGCACAAACCGCTCCCAGACGCTCCTAATGGAAGACTACCGCAAGAACGGTATCTACACCTATCCTGAGACGGATACATCCAACTAATCGAGTCAGCAAGACAGCCCGTGAGGTGGACTCATTTCCCATCTCACGGGTTTTCTCCTTCCCCATCCAAACAGTAGAATCATCTATGCGCACACCACTCGTAATCGCCATCAGCACCGTCATCGGACTCGCCGCCTGGTCCTTGAAC